>CAYMQL010000261.1:0-4732 GCA_964392255.1 uncultured Planctomycetaceae bacterium
CGACGCGACCGGCAACAAAATACACTCAGCAAACCTCCGCAACGGCTCGGACACAACCGACGTCTTGCGAGGCTGCATTGGCGGGTATATCGCATTTCCGCAGACGATCTGCGCAAAACGCGATTCGAATCGTTGCTCGCCGCTTGTGCCCCATGCAAAGGAAGGTTCCGTTGTGCCAGGCAGGCTTTCTCTAGGATGTCCTAAGTGGACACTAGGTTGTGAATACGGTACGGTCAAATCGCAGAGGCGGAAAAGAAGCAGGCGATGATCCGAAGCCGAGCCGGCCCCCGGAATCAGCCCATGAGAGCGTCAACGCGCTGGCGAAAAAGACGTTGCGAGAAGGCTTCTTGCAGGGCGGCAGCCGGCCGCGGTTTTTCGCACCCTCGTAATCACCATGCAACGGCCTGCACAGCGGATTCCAGGGACTGCCCAATTTTCGTGTCAGCGAAAATTGGACTGCACCCTTTGCCGTGGCCGAAATAAACAACCCCGCCCCAGGGCGATGCCGAAAAGGACGAATGCGACGATTGTATCGCTATGGCTGGTGTTTTTTGGGGACTGTCCCAATTTTCGTGTCAGCGAAAATGGGACTGTCCCCTTTGCCGTGGATTTCGCGGGCTGGGGATTACCTGTCACAAAATTCCGTACAGTCCCGTTTTTTGTGCCGGCTTGTCGCAATGATAACAAACCCCCGCGACGGCCGAAACGTCAGTATGAGGCGATCCGGCCCTTCAACGCCTCGAACGCCAGGCGATTGCAATCATCGGCCGATTGGGGATGAGTCCGGCGGAAGTCGGCATGATGGTCGTTCCGCAGCTAGAGCCCAAGCTCTTTTTTGACGGCGTCAAGCGACATGGTCGCCGCGTCGGCCTCCGCGGCCTTGGCCTCGCGCAACTGCTTCAGGTCTTCAAATTGTTCGAGTTCTTCTTCCAACATCAAGAACTCTTCGTAAGGAAGAACCACAAAAGCTTTCCGGCCGTTGCGTTCCAGAATGTTCGGGTGAAGAGAAACCATGATCGATCCTCAAGGACGATAAGCGTCTCGTCGGTGGCGCACCCGATAACATATCGCATTGAATATCAAGTATTCCTCACACTCCGTGTGAGGTCGGGTGTTCACAATAATGTACTTCTCACACTCCGTGAGGTAAACGTCAAAACACTGTTCCTCACACGGAGTGTGAGGAGTACATGGGGCGAGACGCCTGTGTTATCTCGATGTGAGCCAACGGAATAAGCTTCCTGTGCATGCGCCGCAAAACGACCCCAGCAATCCCCACAGGGAATACATGGGCACGAGTATGATCAAGCCGAGTATTGCAAGCGGGCCGGCGTCTTCTGGACTCAAAGCAACACATACAAGAAACCCGATGGATTGTCCCAGCCAGAGTCCCACGGCCCAAAGCCACCACCGCCGCGGAACGAGCAAACCAGCCGCGAAGCCGCAGCCCAAAAGGCTGCCGTGGTAGTAGAAGGTCGGACAATCCCAAGGTTCTGGGTAGCCCGTCAGGTAGGCCGACGCGATCCAAACGTATGCACCCGCGACCATGCAGTAGCCGAACGTGATCCATTGCAAGGTGTTTCTATATGCGTTCATCTGTAGTCTTTGGCATGTGTTCTGCCGAAGGCGATTCCAGGCGAAGCAGTTCGTAGCCCAGACTATGTTTGACGCGGCCGCGGTTAGAGACGGCCTCGCGGCATGTACTAAAGACGGCATGGATGAGTCCACAGAGAAAGATGCCGACGAGCACTGCCGTTCCGGAAAAGATAAGCGGCCAGATGAAGAGCACATCGACGCGAATGGCCGCCACGCAAGCCACGGCCTCGTGTTCGAGAAAGCCGAAGAGCAACCAGATGAGATAGGCAATCAACATGGGAATCCATTGCACCTGCGGCCAGCGACATTTTGCAAGGAATGCCGCAGCCGCCAATACGCCAAACGCCCAGGCAACGGCCCAAATGCGTTCGGGATGCCAGATAAAGTACCCAACGACAACCCGGAAGTAGGATAGGCTGCTCTCGTCCGGCGTCATCATGACATTAACGCAAGCAACGGCCAACAGCGAACCCAGCAGCAAAAAAACCACACCCCACACTGTGGGACCTGCGATTTGCCGGGCGCGGCGGGCGGCGTTTTCAGTTCGGTTTCGTGTGGAATCGTTCATTCGCTTGCTCTTTCCCTAGAGCAACGGCGGGAATGCACGCGGGATATCACGGAACTGCTCCACGATTCATCAAGAATCAGGGTTGAAATGGCTTGCGACGACTTGTACCGCATAATACAGCCATGCTGTCTTCAAGACCGGTCTTTGGGATGCAGGTCGCGTTTGCATCGCCGCGCCGCCAAACGGCACATCGGCGAGCCGGCAACGGTCAGGAGCGTTGCCACATAGAGACTCAGATTCGTTGCAGCCGCCACATAGGCTGTCAATGAGCCATTCTTGGCCATTGCTCGCTGGTAGGTTGGAAACTCGCCGATGGACCAGAGAACCAACGCAATCGTTCCGACGACCAGGAAAGTGAACCAGACGGCCCGATGAATTTGGAGCCGATCCATGAGCCAACCGGCCACGAACATGGTCGCGGTGCCTGCCGCCAAGATAAAGGGCAGCACTTCACGCAAGTGAACAAAATGCAGAAAGGGAGCAAGCCACACGGCAGGCAGCAGCGCGACGGCGAACAAACCGTACTCGTCGCCGGGATTGTGCCAGGAGAACAAGGCCGCCGTCAGCCAGATCGAGGGCACGGTCAGGCGATAGAACCAAGGATTTCGCCGCACGCCGCCGGCCGGTGTTTTCCATCGGCAATATAAGAACAGCAGGCCGACGAGCAGATACGCCCACAGCATGTTCCACAAGGCATCCCAGGGCAGTCCGTGGCGAACGACGGCCAGCGCGCCGAAACCGCCGACGATCAACAGCCCGCCGTGGCCTTCCCATCGCCATCCTGCGGCCAGTCCGGCTGAAATTGCGATCAATGCCGCGGCGGTTGTCAGTTCTCGCGGCGGCGCGGTGAACAGATTGGGCACGCCCTGCCCGACAGCCAGCGCGGCCATCAGACCGAGCAAAGGGATCGTCATCAGGCGTGCGACCCAGCGGACGATGTTGACGGTGCTTGCCTCCGATCGTGAATTCATAGCCGAATTCCCCTCCACAACACACAGGCGGGGAATATTTTGGGATATAACGCGCGGCGAAGAATATTCGACCGAATTTTTTACCGACGGCCGATTCAGCAGCCTTGGCTTCGGTGCGCCATCCAATATTCGCGGAATGAGCGCAGCCGCGGCGTCGAGCACCGGCTTGTAGGTGTGGATGAAAGCGTAGCGAAACCGCTGGGCTAACGACCGCCGCTGCGAAAACCGCCCTCGACATCGTCAGCCGAGAACCGCAGCAACGAGAGCGGCTTCTGGCCCGGTCAGAATCGCTCCGCAGCATGTTGTCGGAGCGCGGTTGGAACGTCGGCGCATCGGCCAGTCAAATCATTCCGCTTGTGGTCGGCGAGGCCGAGTGCACGGTGACGCTTGCCTCGCAATTGCGCGAGCGCGGGCTGTTCGTTCCGGCGATTCGCCCGCCCACGGTGCCCGACGGCAAAGCGTGTTTGCGCCTCAGCCTGACCGCCGCCCACACGGAAGAGATGATCAAATCGCTACTGGCGGCGTTGGAATCATACCGATAATAGTTCCTGCGACGAGCTTCCCTTGGGATGGGAGGAATGGTATTCTAAAGTCGTGTGAAATTGGGAGTCTGAATTGCCCCAGGCGGATGGCGACCGTTACCAGAGGAGTTGACGCAATGACCAAAATTGAAGAACTGGAGATGGCGGTTACCTCGCTGCAGGAAGAGGAGTATTCTCAATTCAGGCGCTGGTTCTTGAATCGCGACTGGGAGAAGTGGGACCGAGAAATTGAAGCCGACTCCGAAAGTGGACGGCTCGATTTTCTGCTCCAGGAGGCCGCCGACGCAAAGAAAAGCAACAAGCTGAAAGACCTCTGATGCATCGGACGACCGAACACTTTTGGCAGAGGTATTGGCGTTTGCCTAGAGACGTTCAGGGGCTGGCCGACAAAAGTTTTCAACTCTTGAAAGACAACCCAAGCCACCCTTCACTGCAATGGAAGAGAGTCGGAAGGTTTTGGTCCGCAAGAATCGGCCTCGCGCATCGTGCTTTGGCGGTCGGCGATGGCAAGGATTACATCTGGGTGTGGATTGGAAGCCACGATGAGTACGATAGAATAATCAAGAGTCGCTAACGCTCGCTCATTGGGTTGGACAACGACATGAGGCATCCTGATGCCCAACATTTACACTGCAATTGCGAAACAGGATGCGGACTGGTGGATCGGCTGGATCGAAGAGGTCCCGGGAGTCAACTGCCAGGAGCGAACGCGAGCGGAGTTGCTGGAGAGTCTGCGCGTTACTTTGAAGGAGGCCCTCGCACTGAATCGCGAGGAAGCGATTCAAGCCGCATTCCCAGGCTTTAGCGAAGAGCAGCTCAGCGTATGAAGCGAGTTGGAAGCCCGTCCCACCATGCATCTTCAGCATGATTCCCGCCGGGCGGGCGGGCGGGTAAGATTCTAATATGTGGCAGCACTCCTCGGGCGACGGCACGCGATTGATCTGCGATCTCTGCCCACGGCACTGCGCCTTGAAGCCGGGCGAGCGGGGATTCTGCTTCGTCCGCGAAAATCGCGACGGACGGATCGTCTCGACCACCTACGGGCGCAGCACCGG
>CAYMQL010000262.1:0-4714 GCA_964392255.1 uncultured Planctomycetaceae bacterium
CGCGCCGGCCGGCCACTTCGCGTTCTTTGCGTCGTTCGATGGCGCCGTGTTGGCTCCGAAGGATTTTGAGGCGCGGTTCGACCAGGCGGCGGTCTTCTTCCAACTGGGTTTCGCCGGGGCCGCGCAGTCCGACGCCCTTTTTCTGCCGCGACGGGTGCGTCCACATCCGCTTCAAACGCGGCATGGCGTATTCGAGCTGTGCCAACTCGACCGCGAGCCGCGCCTGCCACGTTTGGGCGCGGGTGGCAAAGATGTCGAGAATCAGCTCCGTGCGGTCCAGTACTTTCAGGCTGACGGCTTTTTCGAGGTTGCGCGTTTGGGCCGGGCTCAGGTCGTTGTCAAAAATCACCAGGTCGGCGCCCAGCATCCCGGCCAGGCGGCCAAGCTCCTCGACCTTGCCGTGGCCGAGATACGTGGCCGCATCGGGCGACTCGCGGCGCTGCGTCAACTGGCCGACCACGCGGACGCCGGCCGCGGCGGCCAGGCCCTCCAGTTCTTCAAGGTTTTGCGCCTTCCGATCGGGCAGCCACACGCCGACCAGGACGGCCGCCTCGCTCGCCACGCTCTCGCCGCGTTCCAACTCGTACACTAGTCGAAGTCTCCGGCAAACAAGTGACAATAACTTTCGTAGCGCCGTTCGTCCAGCCGCCCGTCGGCCACCGCGTCTTTCACGGCGCAGGCGTCCTCGTGCGTGTGGGTGCAGTCGGGAAATCGGCAAAGGTTCACGTAGGGCCGCACGTCGCGATAGAAACCGGCCACCTCTTCGGCCACAACGTCCCAGAGCCGGAATTGCCGGATGCCGGGCGTGTCGACCACGTAGCCGCCGCCGGCCATCGGCAACAGCCGGGCGGTGGTGGTCGTGTGCTTGCCCTTCTCGGTGTCTTCGCTCACCTCTTGCACGCGCAGGTCAAGGACCGGATTGACGGCATTCAAGAGCGAGGACTTGCCCACGCCGCTTTGTCCGGCGACGACGGTGGCGCGGCCGTGCATCGCGCGGCGCAAACGATCGACGCCGAAACCGGTGGTCGCGCTGAGCAATAAAATCTCGTAGCCCATCTGGCTGTAGACGCCGACCAACGGCTGCAAGTCGGCCGGATCGACCAGGTCGATTTTGTTGATGCAGACCAGGGGGCGGACCTTGCCTTTTTCGGCGGCCACCAACATCCGATCGATCAGGTTCGGTTTCAACCGGGGCTCGGCGGCGCTGGTGATGATAGCCAGTTGATCGACGTTGGCCACCAGCACCTGCTGGCGCCCGCGAATCGACCGGCAGATGCAGCCGTGGCGCGGTTCGACCCGCTCGATGACGCCTTCTTTGGGCACGGTGTTTTCAGCGGGCCGAAATTGGACGCAGTCGCCGGCGGCCACTACGTGGCGTTGATCGGTCGAGAGCGTCTTGAGCAGCCGCCGCGTGGCGCAGCGATAGATTTCGCCCGTTTCGTCTTCGACGATGCTAATCAGGCCGAGTACGCCGAGGACCCGACCGCGGCGGCAGGCGGCTTCATCGACATCGAGCTGCATACCAAGACCTGGGACCGACGCCTGATCCAGTCGGTCGCCGCAAATCGTGCGGCGGCGGGTTAAGTCGCCCTTGCCGCTGATCCGCTCGCCCTGAAGCGGGGCCTCGTCCTCGAAGCCGTGTTGATGGTATCGCTTGGTCCAATCGGAAGGGCGGGCGCGGACAGTGCGGTTTTTGCGGAAATCCGTGCGGATTTTCTTCTTCTTGGCCATCCTGCGATAGTGCTCTGTCGCCCTTTGATTTTTAGGATTGAGTGCCACTGGCTATGCCAGTGCTTTGCTTGGCCGTCCACGGGAAACCGGGCACTGGCAAAGCCAGTGGCACCCAAAATCTTAACTGTGACAAATCGCTAGATCGGCTTGTTGCGGAAGCGGAGTTGGCCCGGCTCGTCTTTGGTAATGTCGTAGGGCACCGATTCGCCCGGCTCCGCCTGGGGCGTCATGCGGAACTGCCGCTGCTCCAAACCGGCCGCCTCTAACAACGACTTGTTGAAAATGTTGTTTTCAGGCGACTCCATCGGCGGCGGTCCGACGGCGCCCAACTCAGTGGGCGAGTATTGCACTTCGTACTTGTGCTTGGCAATCGAGAGGACGTCGCCGGGCAAAATCCGCTTGTCGGTGACGCGGATGCCGTTGACCTTTACGCCGTTGCGGCTCTGCATGTCGCGGACTTGCCAGTAGCCGGCGTTTACGGTCAATTGGCAGTGGTGGGCGGAAACGTTCGAGAATCGCAACACGATATCGCAACTCTCGCGTCGCCCAACCAGAAGGCTTTTCTTCAGAAGTGGGATCGGGTCACCCCCGCCCACAGGCAACAATTCCCCGTACATGAATTTTCGTCTCTTCGCACGTTTGGCAGCCGTCTCTATAATGTAAGAGAACCCTACCAATAGTTTAGCGAGGCCCGCCCTTGCCGTCAACTAACGCAAACCCCCCGATGCGCCCGCCCGACGACCGGCAAGCGGAACGGCTTTCCTACCGTGATCTTAACTCCTTCTATCGAAAGAAGTTTGGAACTAAGGTCTGGAAAATCAGCCTCGACGCCGGCTGCGGGTGTCCGAATCGCGACGGCACGTTGGGCACCTCGGGCTGCATTTTTTGCGACCCCGAAAGCTTCAGCCCCAGCCGGCAACGCGGACTCCGCCCGATCGACGAGCAAGTCCACGATGGAATCGCCCGGCTTCGGCAACGATACGACGCAAAGCAATTTGTCGCCTATTTTCAGCCGGGCACGAACACCTATGGCCCCATCGACCGGCTCCGGTCGGCCTACGAGCAGGCGATTGCACATCCGGACGTAGTTGGACTGGCCGTCGGCACTCGGCCGGATTGCGCCGGCGACGACGCCCTCGATCTGTTGGCCGAACTTTCGGAACGGTTGTGGGTCGTAGTTGAATATGGGGTTCAAACGATTCACGACCGCACGCTCGACCGGCTCGGCCGCGGCCATCATTACGACGCCTTTTTGGATGCCTGCCGGCGGACCCAGGCCCGCGGCATCGACGTCGGGGTGCATGTGATGCTCGGACTGCCCGGCGAAACGCGCGACGACATGCGGGCAACGGCCCGCGAACTGGCGCGGCGCGGCATTCACTCGGTCAAGCTGCACAACCTGTACGCTGTGCGAAATACGCCGCTGGCCGAGCAAGCGGCCGCAGGTCGGGTGCGTCTGCCCGATTTCCAAGAGCACGTCCAGTGCGTCGTCGACTTTTTAGAAGAGCTGCCGGCCGAGGTTGTCGTCGAGCGGCTTTGCGGCGACGCGCCGCCGGAGTATCTGATTGGACCGGCGTGGTGTCGGGACAAGGCGGCAGTTCGATCGGCCATCGAAGCCGAGTTCCGACGCCGCGGCACCCGCCAGGGCAGCAAGGCGACGGACGGAATTTAGCAAGAATTCTTGCAATTTGGGCGGCGACGCCTTTTTGTCTCGCCTTTTTATTTCCGATAGCGCTGCCAGCCGAGGCCGAGAGCAATGGCTCCGATTACGGTCCAAACAACCAAAGTCGACGGTTCGGGAACATTGTAAGCTGCGACGTTATCGACGCTGGCGCCGACCGACTGGGAAAAATAAATCCGATAAGCGCCGGTTCCACCAACACCGTCTCGGGCATTGCCTTCCAAGTGAGTGCCGTCATCGGATAAGGTAGCCCATCCCAAAGCCAAGGCATTTTGCCCCGAAGCAAGAGACTCGTCGGAAAAGAACTTGTTGGAGACGATCGTACCCGCCGCAACGGCATCGCCGTTGGGTTGCGGATTCGCCGTGATGCTGGTTCCGGAAAGAATCGGGTAGAAATCGACCAATGCGCCGTTGACCGAAAGATCCCAGAGGCCGTTAGAACGATTCAACGTGAATTCATAGTGTGCATTTCCCGACAGCAGGCCAATATCGTCGGAGGAATAGGGGCCGTAGTCCGTATCGAGATTGAAGCTGCTGGTATGAATGTTGAACGACCCCAACCAGCTATCGGTGCCGTCGCCATTCAGACGCCGAATGCGGAAGTCCGCCCCAGGGACAGCGGTCTGCCCGTAGGTATAATCGAAAGAGATCAACGTAACATCGTAAGCGCCCGCCTGGACATCCAAGCTATACGAGCTGGTTGACAAATCGATTGCGGCAAAGGCGTTGCCGCACACAATCAAAGCGGCCGCCAGAACGACCAAACAGACCGTAGCAAAGCGATTCATGAAAGTGCTCCCTTCGCATTGAAAATGTTTTTTATGCCGATGACCTCTCCGTAGCTCTATAGACCGCTGAAGCACGGTTCCTGACAAATATTTTTTTCTATCCTGAAAATGAGGGGATAGCGACTAGGGGCTGCGGGCTGGGGGTTAGGGGCTGGGGGGGAACACGAACAAGGCACGGACGCACAACGCGGGCGGCAATTCGATTTCCGGGCCCTGTCCCCTGACCCCTGTCCCTGACCCCTGAATCCTGTCCGGCAGTACGACGGGCTCAATCGCTCCACGCTCAGAGGAATCTACATTGATGGCGAAAACAGAAGAAAATGCAATGGCTGTGGCCAGAAATCCTGGTATGTCCAGTCATTCTGAGCAAAGCGAAGAATCTGCCTAAAACCCACGCGAGATTCTTTGCTCCGCTCAGAATGACGAAAGCGCCAAGAAAGCTTGCCACGCCCCTTTATCGCTCGCCCCCTTCATCGCCCTCGTTTCGGAGAATTGTAGCCGGAGTTCCTGGAAT
>CAYMQL010000263.1:0-4702 GCA_964392255.1 uncultured Planctomycetaceae bacterium
CCTAAAATCAAAGGTTGACAAAGCACTAGACGGTAATAAAAAAATGCGGGCTAAACAACCCTCCCTTTTTCGGCCATAATAGCCATCAGAGAAAGCTCAAACAGAACTTGGAGCCGAACATGCCGACGATTGCCGACATTGCCGCGTTTTTGGAACAGGTCGCCCCTTTACGCCTGGCCGAAGAATGGGACAACGTCGGCCTGTTGGTCGGCCATCGCACGCAGAAGGTTGCCCGAGTGCTGACGTGCCTGACGGTTACGCCGGCCAGCGCGGCCGAAGCTATTGAACAGCAAGCCGATCTGATCGTGACGCATCATCCGCTGCCGTTTCATGCCGTTCGCCAGGTGACGAGCGATACGACCGTCGGCCGGCTGCTGCTGGAATTGATCTCGGCTCGCGTCGCGGTATACAGTTTGCATACGGCTTTCGATTCGACGATCGGCGGGATCAACGACCGTTTGGCGGCGGGGCTTTCGCTGCAAGGGGTTGCGCCTCTCGCGCCGGCCGCCGGCAATCGGGAAGCACCAGACGGCACAGAAGCGTCTGCGCCGTCGGCGGGCGCCGGCCGCTGGGGTTGGCTTACAAATCCGACGACCCTCGGCCAACTTGCCGATCGACTGAAAGAATTGCTTTCGGTCAAGCGGCTTCAAGTCGTAGGGCGGCCGGAGCATCGCGTTCGGACCGTGGCCATCGGCTGCGGCGCGGCCGACTCGCTGTTGGCCGCCGCCGCGGCGAACCGTTGCGACGCTATGGTGTTGGGCGAGGCGCGGTTCCACACGTGCCTCGAAGCCGAGGCCCTGGGCATCGGGCTGTTGCTGCCCGGCCACTTCGCCAGCGAACGATTCGCCGTCGAGCATCTGGCAGAGGTCCTCGGCCGGCAGTTTTCCGACCTGAAAACGTGGGCCAGCCGCAGCGAAACCGACCCGATGCGCTGGCAATAGACCGCAAGGGCGGCGCAACCTACAATGAAATCATGCCGTTGCGAATTCTTACCGCCGTGCCGGTTTACAACGAGGCCGCACACCTTGCCGGCGTTCTCGCCGGCGCGCTGAACTACTGCAACGAGGTTCTGGTGGTCGACGACGGCTCGACTGACGGAACATCGGAGCTGCTGGCCGCGCGAGACGACGTTCATCGGATTGCCCACCCCGAAAATCGAGGGTACGGGGCATCGCTTTGCTCGGCCTTCGAGTTCGCGCTCCGCGGCGGGTACGATATTTTGGTTACGATCGATTGCGACGGCCAGCACCAGCCGCAACTGATCCCCAATTTCGCCGCGCGCTCGGCAATGGGCGACGTCGACATTCTTTCGGGCAGCCGATTTCTGCGTCCGTTTCCCGGCCAAAGCAATCCGCCCGCCGAACGGCTGCGCGTCAATCAAATACTCACCGCGGAGATCAACGCGCGGCTGGGTCTTTCGTTGACCGACGCTTTTTGCGGCTTCAAGGCCTACCGCGTGCCGGTTTTGGCGAAGCTTGAACTTCGCGAAACCGGCTACGCCATGCCGCTGGAGCTTTGGGTGCGGGCGGCGCAGTTGGGCCTGCGAATCGCCGAGATGCCGGTCCCGCTTATCTATCTCGACCCGCGGCGTTCGTTCGGCGGCGCGTTGGACGACGCCGAAACCCGTTTGAACGTCTACCGGCAAGTGTTGGACCGGGCGATCAACTCACCTCGATCGGGCCCCTGAGTGGCATCGCCCCGGCGCGCATGCGCCGTGCAGCGTGCCTCGAAACGCCCGCAAAATCCCACATGAACCAATGGCGAATCGAACGCGACCGGCTGCGGGCGCCGCAAGAAAACGGCGCGGCGCTGATCGAACCGCCGCTGGAACAAATCGCCGCCCTGGCCGACGCGAATCGTCGCTTGTCGAACCAATTTCATTACGATTGCGGCGGTCGATCGCTGGCCGATCTCTCGCGGTCGGCGCGTGCCGAGCTGTTGACCGCGGCCCAACAGTGGACATCGCAGTATCGCGACGCCTCATCGAAACCGCCCCGTCCTGAGGGGCCGATTTATCTGACCGGGCATCAGCCGCAAATGTTCCACCCGGGCGTATGGCTTAAAAACTTCGTCCTCGACAAAGCGGCTCGGCGGTACGGCGCGACGGCGGTCCACCTGATCGTCGACAGCGACGTGCCGGCCGACGCGGCGGTCCGCATGCCGACCGGATCGGCGGCCGAACTGCACGCAATTCAGATTCCTTTCGACCGGGCCGAGCCGAAAATTCCTTACGAAGAGCGCCGGATCGAGGATCGCGCGCTATTTGCCGGCTTCGGCCGGCGGGTGGTCGAGCAGCTTGCCCCGCCGGCGGCCCGTCCGCTGTTGGAACAATACTGGCCGCTAGTCCAATCGCGGGCCAAGCAAACCGACCGGCTGAGCGACTGCATCGTTCAAGCCCGGCATCAGTTGGAATTGTCCTGGGGACTCGACACGCTGGAGGTTCGGCTGAGCGACGTATGCGTCGGCGAGGCGTTTCAGTGGTTCCTGGCACACCTATTGGATCGTTTGGCGGAGTTTCGCGCCGTCTACAACGAGACTCTTGGCGAATATCGGCGGCTGCACCGCGTGCGCAGCAAGTCGCATCCGGCCGCGGATTTGGCCGACGACGGAGATTGGCGCGAGGCGCCGTTTTGGATATGGACGGCCGACGATCCGATCCGTCGGCGGCTGTTTGCCCGCCGGTCGGCAGTCGAAATCACGCTGACCGACCGCCAATCGTGGGAGGCCCGGCTGCCGCTCGGTGCGGAGGGACGGGCAAATCGCGCGGTCGAACGGCTTATGGAGCTTCAACGCACCAAAGTGCGAATCCGCCCGCGAGCGATGCTGACGACGCTTTGGGCCCGCTTGGCGCTTGCCGACCTTTTCATCCACGGCATCGGCGGGGCGAAATACGATCAGATCACCGATCGGCTGATCGAGCGGTTTTTCGGACGGCGTCCGCCCGGATTCATGGTCGTCTCGGGCACTTTGCATCTGCCGATTGCGGCATCGGAATCGGAACAAATGCCGGGACTGGGCGATGTTTCGGCTATCTTGTGCGAACTGCGCAGCCTCGCGTATCACCCCGAACGATGCCTTGATGCGACAGCCGAAGCGGCGGCCGCCCTTGTCGTCGAGAAACAGAAATGGATTGAAACGCCGCAAACCGCGGAAAACGCACGGCGGCGATGCCATGCCATTCGCGAAATCAACGCCGCGTTGCAGCCCTGGCTCGAAGAGCGGCGCAGTCAACTGGCGGAACAACTCGCCCGGGCGATGCGCCGATCTCAGGCCGATCAAGTGCGGCAATGGCGGGAATACGCCTTCTGTCTTTATCCCGAGGCCGTTCTGCGCGAATTCTTTTCTCGGGCCACTTCACAAAATGGTCGGAAGATGTTTTGATAAGCGCCGGAGCTTGCACAAAGGATATTCTTCCAATGAATCAGGAATTCGCTTCGTCCGAAGCGATGGAACCTGAATCGCAACAAGGCGTTCGCCGGCGGGTGCGGATGCCGATTTTGCAGGCGCATGGCGGCGACCATGCGGCGATCCGTCTTTTTTTGCAGGCGGCTTGTCCCGGAACGACGCGGGCGGATTTTCAGACCGCGTTGGACGACCCGTTCTACGAGCCCCGCGACCGACTGCTGTTGCGGCGAGGGCGGCAGATCGTCGCCCACGCGCATCTGACGCATCGCACGATGCACTTTGGGCCGATTTCGATTCCCGCGGCCGGTTTTCATGCGTTGGGCGTAGCGCCCGAGCAGCGCAATCAGGGACTCGGCACGCACTTGCTCCGCGCGGCCGAAACGCATGCGCAGCTTGGCGGGGCGCTGGTTGGAATGCTGCGGACCTCGATTCCGCACTTTTTTCGCCGCACCGGCTGGGCTCTTTGCGGGCAGCCAAGCTGCCGCCGAGCTAACGCAAGGGCGCTTCTGGCCCGGCTTCTGGACCACGGATTGATTCCGCGTCCGCGACGACGGTTGCACATTCGCCCGCGGCTCCAATGGGAGCAGGCCGCGCTGGCGCGCATCTATGTCCAAAATGCACAGGCGGCGGCCGATGACGCCCAAGCCTCGCCTGCCGTAACCCGAGCCGCGTATGGATCGCTGGAACGCACCGAGGCCTACTGGCAATGGCTTTTAGAGCGTCGGGCGTGCGACCATGTATATGTCGCCCTCGAGGGGCCCGAGCAGTTGGAACTGGGCGAAATCAGCACGCGCGTGGTCGGCTATGCGGCGATTCGCGGCGAGCAGATCATTGAATTGATGACGGCGCCCGACTGCCCGCGGGCGGCCGCCGAATTGCTGGGCCGATGCTGCGGCGACGCCATCGAATACGACCGGCACTGCGTGCTGCTGCATGCCCCGCCCGACGATGCGCTGCTCGATCTTTTCGAAGAGGCTGGCGGTTGCTCGCCATGCACGTCGGAACACGGCGAGGTTTCGATGATGCGGCTGCTCGATCCGCTAGGGTTGCTGCGGCGTTTGTGCGGCGAGTTCGACCGCCGCGTCGCCGAAGCCGGTCTGCCGCGCCCGCTCGATTTGGGCCTGCTGGTCGACGGCGACAAATATCATTTGCAGCTAAGCTCCAAAGGCGTCGTCGCAACGTCGCAACGCCTTGGGCGAAGCTATCTGCGGCTTAATGTGGCCGATTTCACAAGGCTGGCGTACGGCCGGCTTGATTGGGAGGCGGCGATCGGCGATGGGCGCTTGGAATGCTCGAC
>CAYMQL010000264.1:0-4699 GCA_964392255.1 uncultured Planctomycetaceae bacterium
TAGCCCCTAATCCCTAACCCCTGGCCCCTGACCCCTGTGTTCGCTACCCTGAACGCCATGAAGATTGGCCTGACCTACGATCTGCGCGACGACTATCTGGCCGAAGGCTACTCGCCCGAGGAAACCGCCGAATTCGACCGTCCCGAAACGATCGATGCCATCCAGTCCGCACTGTTGGAACTCGGCTATCGCACCGATCGCATCGGCAACGCCCGGCGGCTGGTCGAGCGTCTGGCCCAAGGCGACCATTGGGACTTGGTTTTCAACATCGCCGAAGGACTGCACGGCGTCGCCCGCGAGGCCCAGGTGCCGGCCATCCTCGACGTCTACGATATCCCCTACACCTTTTCCGATCCGCTTGTGCTCTCGCTGGCCCTGCACAAGAATCTAACCAAAACCGTTGTGCGCGAGGCGGGCCTCGCAACGCCCGACTTCGCCCTGGTGCGTTGCCCCGCCAACGCCGACGCGATCGACCTGCCGTTCCCTCTTTTCGCCAAGCCCGTGGCCGAGGGGACCAGCAAAGGCATCACCGCCGCCTCGAAAATTTTGGACCGCCCGTCCCTTCGCCGGGTCTGTGCCGATCTGCTCGATCAATTCCGCCAGCCGGTGCTGGTCGAAACCTTCCTCGCCGGCCGCGAGTTCACCGTCGGCCTGACCGGAACGGGCGACGACGCTCAAGTGCTGGCCACCGTCGAAATCAACCTACTGCCCGGCGCCGACGCCGAAGTCTACTCCTACAACAACAAAGAGCAGTGTGAAGAGCTGGTCCGCTACACCTTGGTTCGTCCCGACGGCGATCCGCTCATTCGCCGCGTCGATGCGCTGGCGCTGGCCGCATGGCGCGCGTTGGACTGCCGCGACGGCGGCCGCGTCGACATCCGCTGCGACGAGCAGGCCGTGCCCCATTTTCTCGAGGTCAATCCTCTCCCGGGCCTGCACCCCCAGCATTCCGACCTGCCGATACTTTGCACCCAAGTGGGCCTGACCTACGTCGATCTGATCGATCGCATCGTTCGTTCGGCTCGGCGGCGGATTCCCAAGCACGCCCCGCCCCAAGCCGCCGCCGTCCCTTAAGCCGCAAGGAATCCATGCGCGTCACTGTCCTCCACAACGCCGTGCCTCCGAACGCGCCGCTGGAAGACCAAGACACGCTCGTTCAGGTCGAGACGGTCGTCGCGGCCCTGAGCCGCCTCGGCCACGAGGCCGCTCCACTGGCCTGCACGCTCGACTTGGCCTCGTTGCAAGAACAACTGCGCCGCCGGAAGCCCGACCTCGTCTTTAACCTCGTCGAATCCCTGGGCGGCGCCGATTCGCTGATCCATCTGCCTCCGGCCGTACTCGACGTGCTGCGAATTCCTTACACCGGCAGCCGCGCCGATTCGCTCTTTCTGACCACGCACAAACTGCTGGCCAAGCAGCGACTCCATCACGCCGGCCTGCCCACTCCGCCGTGGATGGAGAACCTAGAGCACATACACGAAGAACACCAAGGGCACGAAGACGAACAGAACACAAAGGCCGCGGCGGCCGTTGAAGCAACGACCGATCCAGCCCTTGAATTGGGGACTGCCCCAATTTTCGCGTCAACGAAAATGGGACTGCCCCCTTTGCCCGTACAGGCCCCTCAATTGCCGCACCAACGCAGGGCTTCTCGATCTGCGAATTCCTCTTCTTCGTGTCCTTCGCGTTCTTCGTGGATCCTCAAAGGTCTCTGGGAGCAGGGCTCGCGCGGCATGGATGACGACGCTGTGCTACAGAACCTCGCTCCCGATGAAGTCTCTGCGCGTCTGCGCCGCCGAACCGAACAATCCGGCCGCCCCTGCTTCGCCGAGCAATTCATCGACGGCCGCGAATTTAGCGTCGCAATGCTAGCCGGGCCTGCCGGTCCCGAACTTCTGCCGCCGGCCGAAATCGATTTTTCGGCCTTTCCGCCCGAAAAAAACCGCATCGTCGACTATCGGGCCAAATGGGATTCCGACTCGTTCGAGTATCACCACACGCCGCCGCGCTTCACGTTCGACCGGCGCGACGAACCGCTTTTAAATCATTTGCGCGGTCTGGCCCGGCAATGCTGGCCCTTGTTCGATCTTCGCGGCTGGGTGCGCGTCGATTTTCGCGTCGACGCGGCCGGCAACCCCTGGATTCTGGAAATCAACGCCAACCCTTGCCTCTCGCTCGACGCCGGTTTTGCCGCCGCGCTCCAGCAAGCCTCGATCCCGTTCGACGCCGCCATCCAGCGGATATTGGACGACGCCCTATGACCACGCAACCTATTGAGCTTCGCCTCGAAATCCGCCCCGACGACCGCCAGACGGTCCGCCATCTGGTCGCCTCGACCGGCGTGTTCTCGCCCGTCGAGATCGACGTAGCCGTCGAGCTGATCGACGACCGGCTTAAGCTCGGCCCGAAAAGCGATTACCACTTCCTCTTCGCCGACCAAGAGGGCCGCACCGTCGGCTACACCTGCTACGGCCCGATCCCGCTGACGGCTGCCGGCTTCGATCTCTACTGGATCGCGGTCGACAAAGAGTTACACGGTCGCCAGATCGGCCGCTTGTTATTAGAACGAACCGAGAAGCTGATCCACGAGGCCGGCGGCCGCCTGGTGTACATCGAAACCTCGAACCGCTCCCAATACGCCCCCACCCGCGGCTTCTATCTCCGCTGCGGCTATCGGCAAGAGGCGTTGCTCAAAGACTTCTACGCCCCCGGCGACGACAAAGTGATTTATGTGAAGGGGCTGGGTGTTGGAGATTAGAATAACCAGGAGCTATCACTACATCGCTAAATGATTGACTGTGTGGAAATCACCACGGGGTCACGGAGAAAACAGGAAGTACCACGGATGAACACAGATAAACGCGGATAGAAAGAACCACTGTTCCCAACTGTGTTCATCTGTGTTCATCTGTGGTTCCCTTTATAATTTTTCTCTCCGTGCTCTCTGCGTCTCCGTGGTAAACTTGGCGCTGTAGTACTAATAGCTCCCGGAGTGCGCCCCATACTCCGTCAAAACCGCTTGCTCGTCGCCTCGGTCCCATACAGCGGCAAGTAGCGATAGTAAACCTCCAACGTCAGAACGGCCATGGCCGTGTTGTAAAGCCGGCCGCCCGCATCGCCGTAGGCGTCCGGAAAATGCCAACTGCCCGATTCGTGGCCGCTTCCGGCCTGCGTGGCGACCAGATGGTCGCGCATTCGGCGGTTCCACGCCAGCCACTCCGGCCCGCCCCAGTGGCGCAGCACCTGCGCGGCGTAATAGTTGTAATACATGTTCGTTTCCGACGGGCCCCACCGATGCAAATGCGCGATGCCCCGATACAACGCCGGCTTGTCGCGTTGCCAGCCGGTGTACATCCGGCAAAGCAACCCGACCGCCGTCGTCGCCCGGGTCTCGCGCGGCGGCTCGGCCACCATATAGTTGTAGCGCGAGCCCCCGTCGGTCTGCACGCTGTCCAAAAACTTTTCGACCAACCCCGTCGTCGGCGACGGCACGTTCAGCTTCGCCAACAGCCCGCTCTTCAACGCCATCAACTGCCAGCCGGTCACGGTCACGTCGCCCGGCGTCCCGGGCGTGTAGCGCCAACCGCCGCCCTTCAGGTCCTGCGCAAATACGATGAATCGAATCGCTTCCTGTGCAACGGGCCTCAGCGCCGGGTCTTGCGTCATCGCATACGCCTCGCAAAGCGCGATCGTCGCCAGTCCCTGGGCGTACATCGTGCCTTCCTGCAAATCCACGCCGTGCGGCGTCTGTCGGGCGCGCGTCCCCAAGTAGTACAATCCCCGCTTCACAACCTCCTGATGCTCGCCTTCGCGATGCGTGTACCCCGCGCCCAAAAACGGAAGCAGCGCCAACGCCGTCGCGGCGGTCGTGCTCGTCTCCTTGCCCGAGTTCCGACACATGCCGTTGCACGGCGGCTTCGTCAGATCAAAACTCCAACCGCCGTCCGGCCGCTGATGAGCGACCAACCAGTTCAGCCCGCGTTCGACGGCCGCTTCGCTTTCTCGGCTGCCGCCCTGGTTTCCGGCCAGCCCCGCCCGGGCTTCGCGTCCGCGTCCCTCCAAACCGCCGCCGCTGGGAATGTCCGCACCGTGCGGCCGATCCTCGGCCCGCTCGACAATCTCGGCCGGTTTCGCCTGCGCGTCGCCCGCCGACGGCGCAGCGTTGGGCATCGCGACCTGCGGCGCTTCGCTCGACACGTCAACCGCCTGGGCCTCGACCGCCGCCGCGCCCGGCCGGCGATCCGGCTCGACGACCCACGACTGCGAGTCCAATCCCCGCCCCGGCAATTCGCCTTCCGCCTTCAATGCGAGCAATTCCAGCGCCCCGCCGCTGGGCCGCACCGCATAAGTGGCCAATCCCAACACCAACAGCAGCACAAAATGGACCAGCAAGCTAGCCAGCCACGACGCCAGCCGATCCGTTCCGCCGCCCCCCGCCTGTTCGATCGGCCCTTCCTCCTTCAGCGCAGCATCGGCCGCGGGCTTCTCCAGCGGAGGCACACCCCCCTTTGGTGTCATCTTAGTATCAAAATCCCGCCACGACGACATAAAACCACCCAAAATCAGGCCAAATCACCCGCATCAACCTTCATAACCTCACCGTTCTCGTCCCCTCGCCCCCCGTCTCGACCAACTGGTCATTCCCAAACCGGCTTAATCCGCTACAATAAGCGTTTCGCCCGAATCGCAGTTTATAGTC
>CAYMQL010000265.1:0-4691 GCA_964392255.1 uncultured Planctomycetaceae bacterium
TGAACAATCTGGCAATGCAGAGGTCGATGCGTCTTTGATCTTCCCGAAGTGCACTAACCACTAGCCACTAACCACTAGCCACTTCTCTCGTCCTTCCAAAGTTTGTACTCAAAACTATCCAACAGGGCAATCCAGCTTGCCTCGATGATGTTTTCGTCGACGCCGACGGTGCCCCAGACGTCGTCTTCGTCCTGGCTTTGGATCAGCACGCGGACGCCGGCGGCCGTTGCGGCTTGGGAGTTGATCACGCGGACCTTGTAGTCGACCAGATGCACTTTGTTCAATCCGGGAAACTTGCCGTTGAGGGCCTTGCGCAGGGCCGCGTTCAGGGCGTCGACGGGGCCGTGTCCCTCGGCGGCCTCGAAATACTCGCGGCCGTCGACGCGGACCTTGACGATTGCCTCGGCCCGAACGTCTCCGCCCGCCTTGTTGTCGACGGTCACGTCGTAATGCAGCGTTTCGAAGTGCGGCCGGAACGTGCCCGCACAGCGCTGGACCAGCAAATTGAACGAGGCGTCGGCCGCCTCGAACTGGTATCCGGCGTTCTCCATCGAGACCACCTTGGCCAAAATCTGGTCGGCCAGCTTCGGGTCTTGCGGAATGTTGTGCCGATCGCTCAGTGCGGCGATGTTCGACCGTCCGGAAAGTTCGCTGACCAACACGCGCCGCTCGTTGCCGACCTGTTGCGGGTCGATGTGTTCGTAGCTGGCCGTGGTTCGGGCGATCGCGCTGACGTGCATTCCGCCCTTGTGGGCGAAGGCACTCTTGCCCACGAACGGCTGATTGGCCCGAAAGTTCATGTTGATCGTTTCGTAGGCAAATCGCGACAGCTCGGTAAGGCGTTTGACGCCGCCGGGCAGCAAGACCTCGTAACCTTGCTTTTTTGTGGCCAAGTTGGCGATTACAGCGATCAAATCGGCATTGCCGCAGCGCTCGCCGAAGCCGTTGATCGTGCCTTGGACGAGCGAGGCCCCGGCCTCGACGCCGGCCAGCGAGTTGGCCACGGCCAGATCGCAATCGTTGTGGAAGTGGACCCCGACCGGCACGGACAATCCGGCAACTGCGGCGGCGGTGATTGCGGCCGCTTCGTCGGTCATGCTGCCGCCGTTGGTGTCGCAAAGCGTTACCATTCGGGCACCGGCCTCGGCCGCGGCCTGGATGGTTGCCAACGCATATTCGCGGTTTTGCTTCCAGCCGTCGTAAAAATGTTCGGCGTCGAAGATCACTTCGCGCCCAGCCTGGACCAGAAATTGCACGCTGTCGCGGATCATCACAAGATTTTCGTCGAGCGTAGTTCGCAACACGTCGGTCGCCTGAAAGGCCGAGGACTTGCCCACGAGCGTGATGACGGCCGCGCCGGAGTCGAGCAGCGCCTTCAATCCGGAATCCGCATCCGGCTTGATGCCTTTGCGGCGTGTCATGCCGAAGGCGCAGACCTTGGCATGTTTCAGGCCGAGCGTTTGGGCCCGCTGGAAGAACTGCGAGTCTTTTTCGTTCGAGGCCGGATAGCCGCCCTCGACATAATCGAAACCGATGTCGTCGAGCCGCTGCGTCAGCGAAAGTTTGTCCTGGAGCGAGAAGCTGACGCCCTCGCCCTGGGCGCCGTCGCGGAGCGTCGTGTCGTAGATTTGGATGCGTCGCATAGGGAGGGGTCAGGGATCAGGGATCAGGGAAATGTTTAGCCGCCGCGTCCGCGCGGCGTTGGGTTGCGAACTCCACCGCTACGCGGCTCGAACTGTTTAGCGGCCGCCGGCAGGGCGGCCCAGGATGTCTTTGTCTGCGGATCAACAAAAAAAAGCCCCGAAGCCGCCACCGGCCTCAGGGCTTCAGTTTTTCGGTTTTCCGCCCGAAGCCCTACGGCCGAACCTTCCCAATAATGATCGCGACCGCGACGGCCGAAGCGCCGGCGGGCGGTTGCGTCAGGTTGGGAAGCTGGATAAACATCGTTCGGCAGGGCTTTTGCGTCAATACCAACTGCTTCGGCCGATTTGGCCGAAGTCTGCGACGTTTGCCGCAAGGTCTTTCACTGCAAGCAATTGCATCAAGTGCCGAAGAGAGGACTTGAACCTCCACTCCCTTGACGGGAACTAGGTCCTGAACCTAGCGCGTCTGCCAATTCCGCCACTTCGGCCTACTTCCTACTATTTCTAAGATACCACGGCCGAGAATGCAAGGGCGGGCCGGTCATTTTGCCAATAATACAAAATGTCGCGGCAATCCTGCCGCCGCCCCTCGGAAAGAGGCTTTCTTGACAAAATCCGCCAAGCCGCCAGAATGCGGAACGAATCGATACGGCAGGGAGGCCATCGCTGCGACGGCGCGGCGGTTGTCCCTTGCTGCGGTCGCCACGGTTTTCGGAACCGCCGAACGTCCAACATGCTTACCGTTCTTTGCGGACCCGCCCAATCCGGCAAAACGGAACGATTGCTCGCGCTGTATCGCGCCGCGCTAGTGCAATCGCCGCCCGGCGCTGCGCTTTGGCTGGCGCCGACTTGGCGGGCCGCGGCCGAAGTCCGCCACCGGTTGTTCGACGGCGCGTTTTGCGGCTGCCTTGAGCCGGGCGTCGTGACTTTCGAAAAGTTTGCGGAATCGGTCTTGCGCAAAGCCGGCATCTCGATCCGTCGGATCGGCAAGCTGATGAAACGCGAGTTGGTCCGCCAAATCCTCCGTCAACAAGCCTCGCAAGAAAGGCGGAAGCATTTTCAGTCCGTCGCCGCCGCCGGCGGGCTGGTCGACATGGTGTGCGAGTGGATCAGCGAAATGAAGCGTTTGGAAATCTGGCCCGAGCATTTTATCGAGGCCTGCGCATCGCGCGGCATCGGCCGGAAAGACGTCGAGCTGCATGAAATCTACAGCGCCTACCAGCAAGTGCTCCGGGAACACAAGTTGTTCGACGCCGAGGGCCAGCTCTGGCAAGCAAGGGACATCCTGGCAGAGAAGGACGAAAAGAATATTCATCCTTCATCCTTCATCCTTCATCCTTGGCGTATCGTCGTTCTTGACGGTTTCACTGATTTCACGCGGACGCAGCATGAGATCATCCAGGCTCTCGCCGCGCGGGCCGAAACGACGATGGTTTCGCTGCCGTTGGAATCGGCCCCTTGCCGCAAGGATTTGTTTTCCAAGCCGCTGAAGACGCTCGACCAACTGCGCCGCCGCCATCCCGGTTTGGTCGCGACAGAAATGCCTCGGCCGGCAGAAAGCCCGTGGCCGGCCATGCGGCATTTGGAACGGACGCTGTTCGTCAATCCGAGGGATCAGGGGCCAGAGGTCAGGGGTCAGGAGACAGGGGACGGGGGGCAGAAAGCGGTTCAGCATTCTTCCCCGACTCAGGCGCCCGATCCTTTGGGCATCGAAATCTGCGCTGCGGCGCGGCAGACGGGCGAAATCGAGTGGATCGCCTCGCGAATCAAGCGACTGTTGGTTGATGGGCATGCGCGGCCGGGCGAAATCGCGGTCGTGTTTCGGACGGCGCAGGACGCCGACGGGCTCGTGGGCGAGGTGTTCCGCCGGTTCGGCATTCCCGTCGCGTTTGAGTCGGGCCAAACGCTCGATCGCGTTCCGGCGTTGCGGGCGTTGCGCGCCCTTCTGGAATTGGACCTCGACGACTGGCCGTTCGGCCAACTGTTGGCCGTGTTGGGAAGCAACTATTTTCAGCCCGCCTGGCCGGAATGGCGAGACGGCCGCGCTGCCGCCGCTGCTGAGCAAAGCTTGCGCGAACTGCAAATTCCGCGCGGGCGCGAGCGTCTTCTCGAACAGCTTGCCGCAAGCAAGAGCGCCTCGAAATCGACGTTGGCCCTCGTCAGACGTTTGGCCGACGCCCTGGCCGCTTTGCCCGATCGGGCCGCACTGCCCGACTGGGCCGAAGCCTGGCGGCGGCTTGCTCAAGCAACGGGGCTTGTGCGCGCGATGGATGAGGGCGACGGGAAAAAGGCGGAAGCCAAAGCGGGCAGTGGACAGTGGGCAGGGGGCAGGGGACAGTGGACAGTGGACAGTGAGCAGTGGGCCGACGTGCCGTCGGCCGCTAAACAAATCATCAATCATCAATCAACAATCATCAATCAACAATCATCAATCAACAATCCCCCTCCCCTCTCCCCTTCTTCCGACCATCGAGCGTGGGAGCAGTTGCTCAAGTCGCTGAAATCCGCCGATGCCTTGGCTGATTGGACGGCGAACCGCCCGCCCGAGCTGACTCGGCGCGAGGCCTTCGAGGCGTTGTCGGACATCCTCGGCAGCGAGCGGTTGGGCCATGCCGACGACGAGTCGGGCTGCGTTCGCGTACTCTCGGCGTCGAGTGTCCGGTCATTGGCCGTGCCGCATCTCTTTCTCGCCGACCTGTCAGAAAAGGCCTTTCCGCCGCCGGATCGCGAGGATCGCCTTTATAGCGAGTCCGAGTACGCCCGGCTGATCGAGGCCGGTTTGCCGCTGGTTGCCCGCAACGAACGCACGCGCGAAGAGATGTTGTTGTTCTACGAGGCGATCACTCGCGCCGGCAAGCGGCTGTATCTGAGCTATCCTGCGCTCGACGAATCGGCGCAGCCGCTGCTGCCCAGCCCATTTCTGCGCGAGGTCGAACAAGCCTTCGCTCCGCTGCAAATTCCGCGAATCGACCGGGCCGATCTCAGCCCGATCCCTCAAGACGACGAGCCCGCGAACGATTCTGAATTTCGCGTCAAAGCGATGGCCAC
>CAYMQL010000266.1:0-4680 GCA_964392255.1 uncultured Planctomycetaceae bacterium
GGCGAGCCGCGGCCTGGCAAGCCGCTGGCGACCCGCGCCGACGTGTAAGTCGACGGCCGACCTGGTTTACGTCCCCTCATGCCAAGGATTGGGCCAGTCGCCCCAGTGGTCGAGATAGAGCCGATACGCCGGCGAGTTTTCTACGCGGTTTTCGAGCCATTGTTTCGTCTCGGCGATCAACTGCTGCTCGGCGTCAAGCGCCAGTTGACCCAGCAATACCCGGCTGCGAAGAAAAACAAAGTACGTATCCAACACGTCGCAACGGCAGTAGTCGTTGATTTCGGCCAGCCGGCCCGCGTCGTACATGTCCTGCACCATGTCGCCTTGAACGGCCATTTTGCCGGGCTTGCCGAGTAGGTTGGCCGCCAGATTCAGTCCGCCGGTAAATCGGGTCGAGCCGAAGTTCGTCAGCAGTTCGCACAGGTCGATGTGCGCCGTCGTGTTGTAGCGGCTGCGGGGTTGGTCGTACGACTTGCCCGAGGCCTGGAACCAGCCGGGCGCGCTGACCCCGTAGCGGAAAGCCGCCAGCTCCAGAAGCGGCAGATCGAATCCGCGGCCGTTGAAACTGACCAGCGTGGGGCGGCGATACTTTTCCCAGCCGCGCCAGAAGTTCTCGGTGATGACGTGCGGTCGAAATTGCGGCTCATCGAGCACGACGACGTCGTCGAGGCGAAATTCGGCCGTCACCTTGCCCACCACCACCGAAATCGGCACCTGAAAGCTGTAGGGAATAAAATCGCTCTCGTATTTCTCCATTAATTCGTCGCGGTAGCGCCGCACGGCGTCGCGGGCCGAAAGACCTTCGGCGGCGTATCGCAGCTTTGCGACCAATTCGGCGTCGGCGACGCTTTCCGTATCGAAAACCAGGAAGCGAATGGCGTTGGACATAAGAACGGTGTGGGATTCGGGTTTGAAAAGCAGGGTATTTTGGGGCCGCCGGCAAGACCGCGGCAGCCGATAGCCTACCAAAACTGGGCCGTTTCGGGGAAGATAGGGGGCCGACAATATCGCCTTTCCCTACTCGCCAAGGTTTCAATCTTATGACCAATCCACACAGCGACCGACTTTTAGAGCGATTTTTGCGGTATGTAAAAATCGACACGACCGCCCAGTCCGCCGCCGAGACGTACCCCAGTTCGCTCGGCCAGCTCGAACTGGGGCGTTTGCTGGCCGGCGAGCTTCGGGCTATGGGCGTCGCCGACGCAAGGCAGAACGAGCACGGCATTGTGATGGCCACGATCCCGGCTACGATCCGCCAATCGGCGCCCGTGATTGCCCTGTGCGCCCACCTCGACACGTCGGAGGAGACCAGCGGCGCGGGAGTCAAGCCGCAGGTCGTCCGGGACTATCGGGGCGGCGACCTCGTTTTGCCCGGCGACCCGGCTCGCGTCATTCGCACGGCCGAAAATCCCGAACTCGACGCGCTTTGCGGCCGCACGCTGATCACCAGCGACGGAACGACCCTGCTAGGCGCCGACGACAAGGCCGGCGTTGCGATTCTGATGGAGGTTGCAGAGCAGCTCGTCGAGCATCCGAACATTGCCCACGGCCCCGTGCGGCTTTGTTTCACCTGCGACGAAGAGATCGGCCGCGGGGTCGACAAGCTGGATCCGAAAGCGATCGGCGCGGTGGCGTGCTACACGCTCGACGGCCACGGCAGCGGCGAAATCGACGTCGAGACGTTTTCGGCCGATCAGGCGACAGTGACGATTCGCGGCGTGAACATCCACCCGTCGATCGCCAAGGGGCGCATGGTAAACGCCGTCCGCGCAGCCGGGCAGTTTTTGGCCCGTTTGCCCCGCGGCGCCGATTCGCCCGAGACGACCGAAGGCCGCGAGGGTTTTTTGCACCCGTACGTCATCGAGGGCGGCGTGGCCGAAACGAAGCTTAAGGTGCTGCTGCGCGATTTCGATTCGAGCCGGCTTGCGACGCTGGCCGAGCGCTTGCGCGGGGCGGCCGCCGCAGTCGAAAACGAGTTTCCCGGCGCGAAGGTCGAGGTGCGAATCGAGCGGCAGTATCGGAATATGGCCGAAGGCTTAGCTCGAGAGCCGCGGGCCGTAAACTATGCCCAAGAGGCGCTCAAGCGGTTGGGCCGCGAGGCCAAGCTGACGATCGTCCGCGGCGGCACCGACGGCTCGCGGCTGACGGAGATGGGCTTGCCCACGCCCAATCTTTCGTGCGGCGGCCACAACCCGCACTCGCCGCTGGAATGGGCGTGTTTGGAGGAAATGGCCGAGTCGGTCGAGTGGATCCTCGCGCTGGCACAGCGCTGGGCCGAAGACGCAAATGGAGCGGCGAGGCCGTAGAAAACCTCAGATCACTTGCACCAGCACATTGGCCGTTTCGGCGGTTTCGAGCGGTTCGTCCGCCTGCTCGAGCGGACCGGCCGCGCCGCGGCGGCTGCCCGGATAGAACAATTCGACGGCTGCATAGAACTGCGCCAAATCGGTCGCACAGTTTCCTTCGGCCGCATCTGCCTGCAATCGCTCGCGCAGTTCGTGTACCAGGTGCCGGCCCGTCGGCCAGCGAACCATCATAATGTCGTTGATCTCGTTAAGAAGCTGATAAACGCGGGCCCGCGTGAGGCTCATGGTTCGCGCCGCCTGCCGCACGCTGATCGGCGAACCGTGGACGCCAAGCCGATGTTCGGCCAGCAGGGCGACCTGTTGCGTGGCGTCGGTGCGAATTTGTTCGAGCAGCGGCTCGATGAAAGAGCCGAATATTTCCTGCTCATCGGGAACGCCCGGCCGTTGCAACACGCGGCCGATCCAATGCTCGGCCTGATCGATCCGCCGCGGCAAGATGCGCACCGTCAGATGCGGCTGAATGCCCATGCCGGCGGTGATGGCGTCCAGGGCATGAAAAACTTCGAGCAACGCGCGTATCCGCTTTTCGCCGTGGGTTCGCATTTCGCGGATTTCCGCCAGCGTCGAACTGGTGTAAGCGCCCAGCGGGGTGTTCCAGATGACGCGGGTCATGTTCTGCAAGCTGGGCGCAAAACGGCCGATCGCCTCGTTCGAAAGACCGTGGCGGACGACGCTCGATCGCCATTTCGCCCAGGTCACCTCGGAGACATTGGCCGGATCGAAACCGTCCGGACCGGCGGCCGGGCAACCGGCGTCCGAGGGCGCGCCGTCGCCGGCAGCGCAAAGCACCTCGGGCGGCAATGCGGCGGGATCGGTATTGGCGGCCCGGGCGAGCAACCGCACCAGCGACGCCATCTTTTTCGGGCCGATGCCCGGCGTGGCCGACAACTGCGAAAGCGGCGCGTCGAGCAGACTTCGAAGCGTTCGGCCCATCAACGCCAGCGGCAGCCGACGATCGGCCGGCTGCACCCAATAGGCCAGCGGTTTTTCCAGGTGGTCGGCGTATTTTTCCGACAACAGGGTTTTCCGAAGCCCCTCGAAATGGCTGACGACCTGAAGCTCTTCGACGGACATCGTCCTGATGGATTTCATTCCGTGTTTCCTCGGCCTCGATGCCGGTGCGGGTTTGCAGAGCAACGCCTCTGCGCGGTTCCGGTGGTTGCCTCGCGGGACGAACGGTTGCAACCGCCGCGGGCCGGCAAAGCAGGGGGAGTGGTAAAAAATGCGGATTAACCGTATTTTCCGCATCCGTCGGGCCGAGGTCAAGGGGCGCTGATCGGCATTGCGCCCCTAGTGGGTGGTTTTTTGCGGTCTCAGGAATCCGATTAAAAAAACATCCGCCGGGGGGCTATTTAACCCGAACGTCGCGTAGGCTGCGCACCGGCTTGCCGTCTTGGCCCACGATTTGGGCCGCGATCGTATAGGGGCCGGGTTTTTGGGGAAACGTCGCGTTGAAGGTCAAAATTTCGCGTCCCCAGGGTTCGATTTTGCACCTCTGCGATGCGACGACCGACGACGAATCGCCCCCCAGCAGCGACAATTGCACTTCGCCCTCCCAAGGCCGATCCAGATCGTTGACGACGAACACCTTCAGCGGAAGGCTTTCACCGGCGGCCGCTTCTTCGGCCCAGAAGTCCAACATCAGCCCGACGGGATGGAAGGCCTCGCGGACATGCTGCTCGAAAAGCGGCTCGAAAATCAGATTCTCGACGTCGATGAAGTTGTCGCTGGTGGCGCCGCCTTCGGGCCGCGGCTTATCGCCAGGCCGCGAGTAGCCCAGGCTGCAAAAATGCAGCACGCCGGCGGCCTCGCGATGGCACCGCCAAAATTCGGTCAAGTTGGCTACGAATCGGGCGTGCATGATTCGCCGTTGCTCTATCGTCGATCCGGGGCCGAGGATGCCGTCATACGCCTTCTTTGTCAAACAGGTCGGGCTGCCGTCGCGGTTCAGCCAGAGCCAATCGTATTCGTTGATGATGATCGGAACGGCATATTTCTTCTGCGCCTCGTGCAGCTTGGGAACGCCCGACGTCTTGGCAATGTCTCGCAGATAAAACGTCTCGGACGGTTTGTGCCAATAGACGCTGAACAGGTACGGATGCGATTCGACGCAGTCGGTCGGGCTTTGCGGCTCGGCCCAGCCGTTCTCCCAAGGCCGATTGGAAAGGTCCAAGCCGCGGACCGCCTGAATCGCCTTGCCCGTTTCCGGCGTTTCGCTCTCGTTCTGCCCGTCCCAAATCACCACGCAGGGATGATTCCACCGCTCGCGCATCCACTCGACGTATTCCGGAATGATCTTCTCGGCCTTGGGGGC
>CAYMQL010000267.1:0-4669 GCA_964392255.1 uncultured Planctomycetaceae bacterium
CTCGATTATCGGTCGGCGGCCTTTTCGTCGTCAAGTTGATCGGCCGAGCCGAAGTCTGCGCGATCGAGCCATTCTTCGATCGGAATCACTTCGCCGGAGCCGGGATCGACCGTTTTGGATCGTGCCGGCGGACTCGGCCGAATCCAACGACGATAGACCCACGAAAATCCAAAGCCCGCGGCAATCAACACGAACAAAATCAATCCGAAAATCCACTCCTGCGTGCGGTCGATCGGCGGCGCGGCGGCGGGTTGCCATTCCAAGCGTCCGATCAGCAGCGGCGCGCGGTCGGGCGGGTCGCCCGGCTTGGCGCCGACGGCATGGTATCCCTGCAACTTGAAAAAGTAGCCCGCAAATCGAGCCTTCTCTGCGACCGACGGCCCGACGGGCATTGTCTTCGGCAGGCCGACGACGATGGCGACGTAGAGCCGATCGCGCGATTCGTTGCTGAACCCCCAAACTTCGTGCAGGGGCACACCGTCGCGGTTCGTTCCGGCGTCGAGAATGCGCCGCACGTTCAGGTCGAGAACAACCCGTTGGCCGCGATACTGCTGCGGCTCGTCGTGGAAGTTCGTAAACAGCAGGTCGGACCGCGCCCGATTGGCCAACTGCGCAAACGACTGATTCTTGACCCAGGCGACCAGCCGGTCGTAAGGCTCCATTTCTTCGGGCTGCAACTTGAGGGTGCCGTCCGTAACGGCCAGAAACTCCTCGCGAGCGGCCTCGGCCTGATCGGGGTCTGCGTCGATCGGGTCGGTAGCTTCGTCGGGCGCGTTCGATGCGGATTGCGCGATGTGCGAGAGCGCCGGCGCGGCATCCTCGCCGGTCAGCCAGCGCCAAACGTCGGCGTCGCCCGCCCGAACGATAAGCAGGTACAGCACGGCCAGCATCGCCAAGCCGGCGCAAAGCCGCATGAGTTCTGGGCCGCGAAACAGGCCGGGCGGCGATTTTTGGCCGGAGCGTCGCATGTCGAGCGTGTTCCTGTAAGTCCTCAGTCAAGTTTATCACCAAGGGGCATTCCGCCGTCTGTGTCTTCGGCCGTTTCCGCTGCCCGCCGACATTGACCGGCCGAATGCAACGGGATAAAATATATCAGCATGTTGCTTGACATTGTAAAGTATGCGCCCGCTCTGGCCGATAACGCTTACTGAAAACACAGGAGGCCGAAAAATGCCCTCGGGAACCATTTTTTCCAATGTTGTCGCCACGACGTTCAATACGCCGCTGGTTCGGCTGAATCGCGTGATTCCCCCAGGCGGTGCAACCGTGCTGCTGAAGCTCGAATTCTTCAATCCATGCTCCAGCGTGAAAGACCGCATCGGTCGGGCGATGATCGAGGCGGCCGAGCGTTCGGGCAAGATCAATCCCGAGACGCACATCATCGAGCCGACCAGCGGCAACACGGGCATTGCGTTGGCGTTTGTGGCTGCCGCCCGCGGATACCGGCTGACCATCGTGATGCCCGAATCGTTCAGTCTGGAGCGCCGGGCGTTGTTGCGAGCCTTCGGCGCGAATCTGGAACTGACCGCAGCCAAGGACGGCATGCGGGGCGCGATCGCCCGCGCCGAAGAACTCGCCGCCGCAACGCCCAACAGTTGGATTCCCCAGCAATTCGAGAATCCGGCGAATCCCGAGATTCACGAGAAGACCACCGGCAAGGAAATTTGGGACGACACGGACGGCAAGGTTGATATGTTTGTCGCCGGCGTCGGCACCGGAGGCACCATGACCGGCGTAACGCGCTGCCTACGCGCGAAGAATCCGAATGTCCAGGCGTATGCCGTCGAGCCGGCCGATTCGCCGGTCATCTCGGGCGGCAAGCCGGGGTCGCACAAAATTCAAGGCATCGGCGCCGGCTTTATTCCGAAGAATCTCGATGCCAGCTTGCTCAGCGGCGTCGAGACCGTAACGAACGACGAGGCGTTCGCCTGGGCGCGGCGATTGGCCCGGGAAGAGGGCATTTTAGCGGGCATTAGCTCCGGGGCGAACACGGCGGCGGCCGCTCGGTTGGCCGCACGGCCTGAAAATCACGGCAAGACGATCGTCACGATCGCCGCGAGCTTTGGAGAGCGCTATCTATCGACGCCGCTGTTTGAAGGGCTGGCCGGTCCGTCGAATTCGCGATGAGTTTCGGCCGCATCAACGACAGTTGACGAACCAATAGGCGTAGTCGTCGATCAACTGGCAGTTGGGATTTTCCTCGCGGACGCCCAACTCGGCCAAGGGCAGTTCCAACGTCTGTTTAGAATTGATCGCCTTGCAGAACAGGCCGTAGACGTTGTGCGCGCGAGCTTCCCGCGGATTGTTCAACTCGGTGACGCGCACATAGTGGATCAACTGCCGCGTCTCGCCGCCGGTGGGGCAAAACAGCGCCTCGAACGGCAGTTCGAGATTGGCGATCAAATGGTCGTAATAGGCGGCCAAGGCGTTGTCGTCGACCGAGGGCAGCGGTGCGTCGGCCGGCAATGCAAACACCCGCCGAATCCGATCCTCCTGGCTGGGCACGGGATAGTGATACGGCCGCTCGCCTTGCGATCGGTCGCCGACCCGAGTTTCGAGATAAGATTCGTTCGCTTGCGACATGAAAAGACCTCTGGGGCACCCCCGGGAAGTATCGCAGCTTTGCCATTCTATTTTGGCTTAGCCTAACAAAGAATGCAAGGGGTGGCGACAAATCGGCCGGGCGATCGGCAGCCGTCTGCCATGCCGGCAGCGGCGTCCTTGGGGGCCGCGGCTCGCTACCCCCCCTAAAGAAACAGTCAGTTTGCCACAGTTATTACTTGCCAAATCGTCGCTTGGGATTGAGAATAAAAGTAGCGAGGCAGTGGATAGCGGAGGATAGGATGCCCATTTGATCGCACGCGCTCTTCCGGCCCGAGGAGACATTCCGATGTCGATCGAGGTCCGATGTCCGAATGGACACGTGTTGCACGTCAAGGACAAGCATGCCGGCAAGATGGGGGCATGTCCCTATTGTTCGGCGCCGGTTCGGGTGCCGATGCCGGCCGCGGCGCAAGCCGCTGAACCGGCGGCCGAATCGCAGGCCTACAAAAGCCCAACCGAAGGCCTCACCCGCCGAGAGCCGCACATCGAGCGCAGCGAGGCGCATAAAGACACCAGTCTTTCCGGTCGTTTGATCGACACCAGTCTTTCCGGCCGCCTGTCCGACACGGGGCTTTCCGGCTCTCTTTCAGGATCGTTCTTTGTCGCGGGAAAGGGCAAATTTTGCGTCGGGTGCGGCAAAACCGTCTCGACGTCGTTCACGGTTTGCACGCGGTGCGGCACGCCGGTGTCGACCTATCGCCACGTCGAGCCGCGTAAAGAGGGCGACGCCATCGCCGTCAAAATCAACCGGGAGCGCATTCTCGACGAGCCGGCCGCCAAAGAAGTGGCCGACGAGTTGTTTCTCATTGCCGAACGGGCAGGCCAGCAGAATCTACTACTCGACCTTTCCAAAGTCGGAGCAATGTCGAGCCTGATGCTTGGCAAGCTCGTCATGCTTCAGCGGAAGCTCTTGCTCCAAGGGCGGCAGGTCCGATTGTGCAACGTCGGCAACGAGGTCCGCGAGGTTCTGGCCGCCACGAAACTCGACCGCGTACTCCGCCTTGCGCAGAGCGGCGAATCCGCCTGAGTCGGCGCACGGGCGCGCTATTCGCGATCGTTTCCCGCGTTCCAGCCCCGCAGTTTTCCCAGGCGGAAGGCGTCGAATCGATCGGCCTCGATGGCCGACCGAGCCTCGGCCAGTAGACGCTGATAATACGTCAGATTGTGGATGGACAGGAGCGTTGGGCCGAGCATTTCGCCCGCCATGAACAGGTGCCGGAGGTATCCGCGGCTGCGGCGGCAGGCCGGACAAGGACATCCCGCCTCCAAGGGCCGTTCGTCGCATTTGTATTTTGCATTGCGCAGCCGCAAAGCGCCCGCGTCGGTAAAGGCCATCGAGTTGCGCCCATTGCGCGTGGGCATAACGCAATCGAACAGGTCGATGCCGCGTCGAATCGCTTCGAGCAGGTCCTCGGGCCGGCCCACGCCCATCAGGTAGCGAGGCCGGTCGACCGGCAGTTCAGGCACGGTCGCATCGAGCATCCGCAGCATATCGGCTTGTTCTTCGCCGACGCTCAGCCCGCCGACGGCATAGCCGCCAAAATCCAGTTCGCGCAGTTGCCTTGCGCAGGCGACGCGCAATTCCGGGTCGAGCCCGCCTTGGACGATGCCGAACAGCGTTTGATCGGACCGCGTCGCAGCGTCGCGGCAGCGCCGGGCCCAGCGAACGGTCCGCTCGACGGCGTCGCGTACGACGGCCGGTTCGTTGGGCAGCCCAACGACGTGGTCCAGCACCATCGCCACGTCGCTGCCGAGTGCTTCTTGAATGGCGACGGCCCGCTCCGGCGAGATGGCCACCAGCCGGCCGTCGACGTGCGAACGAAACACCGCTTCCTGTTCGGTAACCTCGATGCGATGGGCGAGGCTGAACAGTTGGAAGCCGCCGCTATCGGTCAGAATCGGGCCGTCCCAGCCCATAAAGCGGTGCAGGCCGCCGAGCGAAGCCACCACGTCCTCGCCGGGCCGCAGCGCGAGGTGGTACGTGTTGCCCAGCACCATCTGGGCCCCGGTCGCGCGAACCTGCTCGATTTCGAGCCCTTTGACGCTGCCCTGCGTAGCGACGGGC
>CAYMQL010000268.1:0-4663 GCA_964392255.1 uncultured Planctomycetaceae bacterium
GGTTATGGCATCGATTCGCCAGCATCAGGAGCACAATTCGTGCCGAACAGGATTGACACACCCCCTCAATAAGAGGTGTGGCGACTGTAATCGCTTGACTCCCCTATGGCTGATATAGATGGTAAATTTCCAACGGGCCGCGTTACGAAGGCATCCCCTGTTTCTTGCCGTGCGGGGAAAAAGTTTAGCACCCTGCTTCGTTTAGAAGCCGGCGGGCTTGCCTACGGTGTGTTGCGTCCCTGGGCGGCGAAGCAAACAGTCGCATTTTTTGTGCTTCAAAGGGCGAAAAACGAGCCGGTCTCCGGCAAGACAGCGTCCGGATTCGACAGCTTCTCCAAACTGTGTTGCGCGTCAGTTCTTTCGGAAGGGATGGAAGCATGAGGGGCCCTCAAAAACGTGTCGCGCTGTTGATGAGTCCGGACAACGACTATCACCGGCAGGTGCTGCTTGGGGTCCACGCCTATGTGAGTCATTCGAAGCAGTGGTTGTTCTACAACGCGCCGGTCGCCCCGGCGGTGCTTGCGCCGCTGGCCGAATGGGACCCCTGCGGCATCATCGCGGAACTGGAAGATGCTCAATTCGCCGAAGCCCTGCTCAAGCTCGGAAAACCGGTCGTCGACACGGCCTGTGTTATCAATGGTTTGAACGTCCCGACGGTCGACGTCGATCACATTGCCGTGGGCCAGCTTGCGGCCGACTACTTTTTGACCCGCGGTTATCGGAGTCTTGGCTACTTCGGCAGCGCGCTGTCGAAGTACTCGCAACTGCGCGAGGAGGGCTTTCGCAAGATCGTCGAGCGAGCCAGCGTAGAAGTCCACGCATGCCACGTCGAGTATTTGTCTCGGCTGCCCGTCGAGACAAGCTGGAAAGGCGTTCAGGCCCAGGTGCGCGACTGGCTTGACGCCTTGATTAAGCCGGTCGGGGTTTTAGCTGCGCACGACACGGCGGCCCATGATTTGGCCAACATTTGTCTGGCCCTGGAGCTGCGCGTGCCGGACGATGTGGCAATTTTGGGCGTCAGCAACGATGAGTTGGAGTGTCAACTGGCCTTTCCGCCGCTTTCCAGCGTGGCGTTCCCGTCGGAAAGGGTCGGCTTCGAGGCGGCCCGACTGCTCGACGAAATGATGGCCGGAAAATCCGTCAGCAGCGAGCCGCTATATCTGCCGCCCATTCGAATTGTAACGCGGCAGTCGACCAGCCTGTTTGCGGTCGATTCGCCGGTGGTCACTGCGGCCCTGCACTACATTCGAAACCATCTGACCGAGCCGCTGAAAGTAAGCAGGATTGCCGAGGAAGTGGCCGTGCGCCGGCGAGAGCTGGAAGAGCGATTCCGATACGAGTTGGGCCGCTCCGTTCTCGATGAAATTCACCGCGTGCGCATCGAGCGGGCCAAAGAACTGCTTTCCAGCACCGATCTGCCAATTTCGGCGGTTGCACGACGGGCGGGCTTTTCGACGCCGCGCCGTCTGACCGCGGTATTCCATAAGCTGGCTAAGATGGCACCAGGCCAATACCGCCAACAGACGCGAGTATCCCGCCCGTTGTAATCCGGGGCGGGCCTTCTTGCCCCGAAAAAATAATCCCGTCGGCGTGTTTTCTTCGGCCGGCGGGCTTGCACACTTTGGATGGCTCAGGTAAGAATTATCGCATCTAGATAGCCGGCGGCGAACAACCCCCGGAGCTACGCTGCCAATCTACGCACAGTCCGGGATCTGTTGGCTCCCGGCTATCTGGTGTTATCTATCTAACAGCCACAAAACGATGACGCGAAATGGTAACCGTTCACAGGGGACTGTCCCAATTTTCGTGGTTCACCGCGAAAATGGGACTGTCCCCCTTGGCGGCGAAGGGGACAGGCACATTTTTGCCCTTGAAAGGGCAAAAAATGAGCCAGTCCCCGGTCCCGCTGCTTGTGAATGGTTGCCAACCTCGACGACCATGAACGTCCATGAGTGGACTTGTCCGCCGTTTACGATACAATCCGTTCTCCTATGGCAATTCAGCCGAACTTGAAACGATAACGCCGGCGAAGAAAGACGGTGCCCGGCCCGCGAACGTGAATGATCTCCATGAAGGAATGCAACCAATGACGGCACTCTATCCGCTCCGCTTCCGACCGATTTTTCGGCGATATCTTTGGGGAGGGCGGCGGTTGAAAATCCTCCTCGACAAACCGATCGGGCCCGGCGACGATTGGGCTGAAAGTTGGGAAGTTTCGGACCACGGCGACGATCAGAGCGTCGTCGAGTTCGGCCCGCTGGCGGGAACAACCTTAGGACAACTCGTGACTCAGCTCGGCGGTGATTTGCTGGGCCCGCGCGCTCCGCATCCGCGATTCCCGCTGCTGCTGAAGTTTCTCGACGCCATGCAAACTTCGTCGGTCCAGGTGCATCCCGACGACGCTCGGGCCGCGAAGCTCACTCCGCCCGACCTGGGCAAAACCGAGGCGTGGCTGGTCATCGACGCACTGCCGGGCAGCACGCTCTACGCCGGCTTGAAACCGGGCGTCGATCGCGACGCGCTGACCGCGGCAATTCGCCAAGGCCGCTGCCAAGAGAGTCTGCACAGCTTTCAACCATCGGTTGGCGATTGCATCTTTTTGCCCGCCGGCGCGGTCCATGCCCTGGGCGCGGGCCTGCTGGTCGTGGAAATTCAGCAGTCGAGCGACGTCACCTATCGGTTGTTCGACTGGAATCGGCTAGGCACGGATGGCAAACCCCGGCCGCTTCACGTCGAGGCGGGGCTCGATGCCGTCGATTTCGGCTGCGGTCCCGTGACGCCGCAGAAGCCCCTTGCAACCGACCGACCGCAAGCAAAACGCCTGGTCGACTGCGATCGGTTCGTTTGGGACCGCTGGGAGTTCGACGCGCCGACGACCCTCGGAGGCGATCAGCGCTGCCATATCATTGCCGTGTTGGAGGGCTCGATCCACATCGAGGGCGATCCGGCCGGAACGGCACTCGGCCGCGGCGGAACCGTGCTGTTGCCGGCCTGTCTGGAGCCCGTCCGCTTGAATCCCGAAGGCCGAGCGGTTTTTGTCGATGCCTGCCTGCCGTAAGCCGGCCGCTCGGTCGGTATCGCGGAAAAAGTGCCGTAAAGCCTTGCGATAAAACGCATTGCGGCGTTTTAACCTCTGCCGATCAAGCAAACAATTTTTGCCGGGTCCGATTCATCTTCCCCTGGTTGCGGCCGATGCTTATAATCCCCCGCCCCAGTTGGGACGCTCTCGGTTCATGCGCATCTCATGCCACCGTTTAGCCGGCGAACTTGTTCGCCGTGAATGCTTGATGATTTAAGCAAAAATACGCGGCGAACAAGTTCGCCGGCTAAACAAAACATGTTGCCGGGAGTTTTTCCGTATATTGAAAAATGCGGGTTCATGCCGGCTGGAACGCTGGAGATATCGCGATGAAACGTCCCTGGTTACCGCCGGTTGTGCTGCTGATTGGCACATCGCTGGCCGGCTGTAAAGGCGTTGCGGGGCCGTGCTGGCTGCATCCCGGTTCGGCCCAAGCTCAGCAGGCCCGCGCTTTGCGGTACGATCCGTATCCCGAGAACGAGACCGGGCCGAAGATGCCGGGCGTGCGTCCACGGGAATACGATCGGCCGCCGCCCGAGCCGTCTCGGGCCCGTTGGCAGCTTGGCCATTGGGGGCAGTGATTTCCGCACATCGCGGGGAATTTCCGGGCCGTCGGGCGGCATTTGCAGTTCCCTATTCAGCGGCTGGGCTATAAGCTGAATAGATGCCCAGACCACGCCCCCCAAAACGCCCCCATCGTCGTTCGCCGCCTGTGCGGCCTGCCGCCGCGCCGCCGGACGGCCCGCAGCGTCTGCAAAAAGTCTTGGCCGCTGCCGGCATCGGCAGCCGCCGGCAGTGCGAAGAGCTGATTACCACCGGGCGCGTCGAGGTCGATCGCCGCGTCGTCACCGAGTTGGGAACCCGCGTCGACCCGGCCGTACAGCAAATCCGCGTCGACGGCTCGCCGCTCAGCGCGACGAAGCTGGTTTATTATGCCGTCAACAAGCCGGTGGGCGTGGTCTGTACCAATCGCGATCCGTCGGGACGGCCCCGCGTGGTCGATCTGATTCCGGAGGGCGACGCCCGGCTGTTCGCCGTCGGCCGACTCGACCTGCACAGCGAGGGTCTGATCCTTGTGACCAACGACGGCGATTTGGCCAACCGTCTGACGCATCCGCGCTACGGCATCGCCAAAACCTACCGCATCGTCGTGGCCGACCGACCGGAACGCGACGTGATCGACAAGCTGCTCAAGGGCGTGCATCTGGCCGAGGGCGTCGCCCGGGCCGAGCGCGTCGAGATCAAATCGCGGCACAAAGAAAGCACGCACATGGAAATGGTGTTGCGCGAGGGGAAGAATCGCGAGATACGCCGCGTGCTGGCCCGCGTCGGACACAAGGTCGAGCGGCTGACGCGAATCGCCGTCGGACCGATTCGATTAGGCAATTTGCCGCTTGGCGAGTGCCGGCGGCTGACCCGCGACGAGCTCGATCTGCTGCGGCGCGAGGCGCACGGCGGCCGTCCAGCGCAAAAGACGCCGAATGCGAAAACGCGCGTTCCGAATCGGGCAAGAAAGGAACGGCCGTGAATCGCAAGGTGGTTGTCGCCGTTACGGGCGCAAGCGGAGCGACCTATGCCGTGCGG
>CAYMQL010000269.1:0-1053 GCA_964392255.1 uncultured Planctomycetaceae bacterium
CGTGATGAACAGCGGGATCACGGCCGAGTACTGGCTGTTCGGGTCTTGTCGCGGCCCGAACACGTTGAAGTACCGGATGGCCACCGTCTCCAGGCCGAAGCTCGACCAAAACGCCTGACAGTACAACTCGCCGGCCAATTTTGCCGCGGCATAAGGCGAAAGCGGATTGGGCAGATCGGTCTCGCGCTTGCTGGTCGCGGGCCGATCGCCGTAAGCGGCGCTCGATGCGGCGTAGACCACGCGGCGCACGCCCGCTCGACGCGCGGCATCCAAAACCGTCACAGTCCCGGTGGCACAGGCGGCGTGGCTGGCCAACGGCCGTTCGAGACTCGCCGGCACGGAGGCCAGAGCGGCCTCGTGGAATACACAGTCCACGCCCTCGACAGCCCTGTCCACCGTCTCGACGTTCGTCGCGTCGCCCTCGATAAACTCGACGCGGTCGCGGAACGAGTCCATATTTGCAAGATATCCGGTGCTGAGATTGTCGAGCACGCGGACGCGATCGCCGCGCTCGACCAGCGCGGCGGCGATGTGCGAACCGATGAAACCAGCGCCTCCGGTCACCAAAAATGTACGCATGATCGTCCCCTGTTGCGCAATGATCAAGCCTCGGCAAGTATAGCATCCCGGGGCTATGGATTTTTCGTTCTCGGCGATTTGTTACGGCATTGCCCCCGTAATCGCGCCTATGTAGAACGAGAATATTCGGAAGATCAGGACGATGATGATTGCGGCCACAGCCGCCCAAACGGCCCAACCGCCAAGAACCGTCAGGGTGCCCAGGGCCAGCCGGGCCTGCGCCTGATACTGCCGGGCCAGATGGCCCATCGATTCGACCACCTTGCCGCTTTGTTCGCCGACGGCCAAGGTATCGAGAAACTCGACCGGATAGCCGCCGGCGCGGGAAAACGCCTCGTAGATCGACTGGCCTGCTTCGATCTCGGCGTCGATTGCCGGAATCTGATCGGTGTACCGAGCGTTTTGGGTGCTGCGGAGGCTCAATTTGAGCGCGCGTCGAACGTCCATGCCGGCCCCCAGCGTAACGTGCATGGC
>CAYMQL010000269.1:1063-4651 GCA_964392255.1 uncultured Planctomycetaceae bacterium
CAGGGCCAGCGTCTGCAAAGGTTTGCCAATGCCCGGCAACTGTAATACCGCGCGCTGAATGGGCCGCGCCCAAATGAACCCGCGTTGAACGGCGCGCGCGATCAACCAAAACAGGGCGATCCCGCCCGCCACGCAGCTTGCATAGATCGCCAGACCGCGGTTGCCGACCAGTCCGAGTCCGAGGATATCCACCGGCGGCCCGCCGACGCTGTCGCGGATGACGCCCATGATCCAAATCAGGAACCCGACGATCAGCACGGCCAGTCCGAATTGCACGAGCGGCCAGGTGATGGCGGCCCAAAAGCTCCGCCGCATATCCACTTGATGTTGGTAGTGGTCGGCCAGTTGGGCCAGCACGGCGTCGAGCCGGCCGGTCTGTTCGCCCAGGGCGATCATCTCGCGGAACAGGGCGGGGAAAAAATCGCCGGTCGGCGCCAGGGCGTCGGCCAACGATTCGCCGCGGCCAATGGCGTCGGCGGCGGCCGAAAGATGCTCGTGGAGCCGGCCTGCGGCCCGGTCGGCCTCGCGGCGGACGACGGTGCGAACGTCGATGCCCGCCTCCAACGCCATGCTCAGGCGGCGGCAGAGCCCGACCAGCGGTTTGGCGGCGATGCGGGGCGAAAAGAGCATAGTCCCCAGCATACCGTTTTTTGGCCCCGCAGCCCAGCATGGGCAGAAGAACCGCAAAGTCGGGATTTCTGGGATGATGGGAAGACGGGTCATCCTGAGCGCAGCGAAGGATCTCGTTGGCGTATCGGTACTTGCACAATGGCAGAGGAGATTCTTCACAACGCTCAGAATGACCCGTTGAGGGATTTTGCAGTTCTCCTACCTACTCCGGCGGGCAGCTTGCCGAAACGCGGGATTACTACTATGATACCGACTGGCGAGTGCTGGACGTGTATCTCCGAAACGTCGGGTCGGCCATGCCGTATTGCCAATATCTTTGGGGCGCGGGCTACGTCGATCATCTGATCCTTCGCGATCGGAACGCCGACGCCAGATTGTACAACGGCATGGAAGAGCGGCGCTATTTCACCGCCGACGCGAACCACAACGTCACCGCGATGCTCGAGTCGGACGGCGACGCGGTCGAGCGCTACGCCTACACGGCCTATGGCGAGGCGACCGTCTACAGTCCGACGTGGACCAGCCCGTCCGCCCCGGCGATCGACGGTCCGCTCTACGCCGGCTACTGGTTCGACGCCGAAACCAGCCTCTACCAAGTCCGCAACCGCTACTACGACGCGGCAATTGGGACGTTTGTGAGTAGGGATCCAATTGGGTATTCTGGCGGGATCAATCTGTATGAATATGTAGGCGACTCGCCAATGATACGAGTTGACCCGAGTGGTCTGGCGTGGTGGTGGCCGCCAGATTGGTTCACGCCGAACCCCCCACCGCCGAAGCCACCGACAATTTATCCTATTCGGTCAAAGCCACCGATTCCGCCAGGGGCAGGGGCTGCCGCTGTAAAGGCGGCGAAGAAATGGGCGGAAATTCAGAAGGCACAAGGTAGCAGATTTTGTCAATGCGCCGCCTTGAAGACCGCGATTGCGGCGTGCCCTCCCAGCATATACAAGAAGGAGCTTACGGAGATTTATGTGCTTAACTGCATGGGCGCTGGAATGCCGTAGGCTTGCCCACGATGGTGTCATCATGCAAGCGGATGAGGCATGTCAATAGAAATATCGTTCCCTCTGGCCCCGACGACTTGAGGTAGCTGAATGGCAAGTGACTTGTTTGCCTATCTGCCGTGGACGCCTACAAGCGAAACGGATGTGTCGCCAGGTTCGCATAACGGCTACGCATTGTGGTCCGGCGCAGCACAAGCCCTCAGTGAAACGATACGGGAACGCTTAGCATTTCTGCTTTTCAGAAGCTACGACGTGGATATGAAACCTCGGCCGCTGACTTCCTTGGACAGCAGCGGCATTGCCAGTTTTCTGATCTCGTGCAAGGGTATCCTCGATAGTTTTGACGGCGCTGTATCGGCTGATTGCCTGAGAATACCGGCGTTCGATCGCTCCAGTCAGTCAGGAGTCAAGCCGCTTGATTGGGGCGTGTGTGGGACTGTCGGGGAGATCGCACAAATCAAATACTTACAGGGCAGATGCTATCTTGTAGAAGGCAAGGTTCAGGATGCTTGGGACTGTGCGGTCAAGTTGCATTGTGCCAGTTCGCTTTGTTTCCAATCGGGAAGTTCCGATGTCTACATGACCGGGATAACTTTCCGTCACCACAGTTTCTTACTCCTTTGCGAGATCGTCGGTTACGACGGATCGCCGAGTATTGCTCGGGAAGCAATAGCACTTGCCCTGTCCGCTCCTGATCCCAACGATTTTGCACGGGCTTTTCTTGCACCACTGGCGTTTCGGGCCATAGAGTGCCTGCAAGGTTGCTCGGTTGACGTGTCGATTGAGGAGGCCCTTGCGCTCGTACAGCGATTTGTCGATGGCGAGAGCGAAGACAGTGAAGCGGACCTCGGCATGGGCGCAGACGTGTCGCTGTCAAGCAGGGAGTTGTTTGTCGGTAAAGAAGCATCTCAAGCTGTGCGTCCAGTTGCTTCGGCTGCTTCTCCGACAATGAATCCTCCTCGGCCGCTTCGGCTTGAAAACACCGCAGAACTTATAGGTTTCGCATGCCTGCGGTGCGTTGAAGCCTTGACGTGTCCAGCACACGCGGCTCGCACTAGACTCGCAGCATTGCCATATTCCTGCCTGCCTAGCTCATGGCCCGACGAGAAAAAGCGGCAAGCGCAGAATTCCACGACAACAATGGCGGCGTTGGTCAGTTGTCTATCTGAGATGGACAATTCCGTTGGCCTGCTGTTCGTTAGCAGAGTTGCGGAAGTAATGTGCGCGCGGGTGAAGCGCAACGGCTTCTTCTGGTACTATCCCCTAGCACAGCACAGGGGCATCGCTGCTGCGCTTGGGGTACGGGTATTTGCCGCAGAACGAGGCAGTCGGCCCCACCACCTTGACAAACTGGTGGAGCAAGGAATTCTGCCCGTCGTCCCTTTGGACCCGTTTTCTGGCGACAAACTGCTGTTTGATGAAAGCACAGATACGGTCTCGGGAGAGCTTGGTGAACCAGAGTTGCAGCATTGGGTGCCGCCAGTTGACGTGTCTAAGAAGTTGCGATGGCGTGTTTCAGCCGGGAAGGATCAAGGGGGCGAGCAAGTGTCTCGTCGGTAACACGTCACCGTAACATTCTGCATCAGCGAGGGGGAAGATAAAGGGGCGGGGGGAGGGCAAAAGGGGACATTCTACTTTTTCGAGAATAACGCCGCCAACGAAATCCAGTCGATCAGCGGATCGTGGATCGATCCCGTCTACGACGCGGCCGGCAACATGATCTCCGGCCCGAAGTCGGGCGACGAGACCGTCCGGGTCCACTACGTCTACGACGCCTGGAACCGCCTGACGGCCGTCTACGAGGACGACGGCGACGGCGCGTTCGAGCCGGGCACGGACGACGACCAGATGGCCGGATACGCCTACGACGGCCGCAATCGCCGGACCGTCAAGCAGACCTACTCCGGCGGGCAGCTTGCCGAAACGCGGGATTACTACTATGATACCGACT
>CAYMQL010000270.1:0-2160 GCA_964392255.1 uncultured Planctomycetaceae bacterium
GTCGGCTCGTCGATGTCGAAATAGGCGTACATCGGGTCTTGCGAAACAACCGTGGTCAGCAGCGTGTCGTCCTGCCGGACCAGATTGCCGATCGTCAGCAGATTGCGGCCGACCACGCCATCGACCGGCGAGAGGACGCTGGTGAACTCAAGGTTCAGCCGCGCCGACTCCGATCGGGCCTTGGCGGCGGCGACGGCCGCATCGGATTCGTCCTTCGCGGCCGCGTATTTGTCAACGTCTTGCTGGCTGATGGCGCCGGGCGTTTTGGCGATTTCCAACGCCCGGGCGTAGTCGGCAATCGCGAGCTTCAGCCGCGCCTCGGCCAACTGCACGTCGCCGTTCGCGCTATCCAACGCGGCCTGATACGGCCGAGGATCGATCTTGAAAAGTTGCTGCTTCGCCTTGACCTCGGCCCCCGGTTTGAAGTCGATCGCGTCGAGATAGCCGGTCACGCGGCATTGAATGTTCACCGAATCGACCGCGTCGGTCCGGCCGGTGAAGTAAACATAGTCGACCACTTTGGCGACCACCGGTTGGGCAACGCGAACCTTGGGTTTCGCAACGCTCCGCGCCGCGTCGGATTCCGACCGACAACCACAGAGCATCGTCAAAACGACCGGCAAGGCGAACCAATACAGGCCGGAATGTCGAACCGTGCGCATAGTATGTCTCCGCCGTCGTTGCGGCAGCGCCTGCCAAAAAATCGGACGCTGCTGAAATATAGGACAGAATAGCGCCGGCGACGCGGCCCCGCAAGCTGCGCGACAGACCCTGCGTTATCGAAAACCGCCCCCCCCCTTTAGAAAGGGTGTGTCGCGGCGTCAAGCCGCTACTCGCCGGCCGCCGGCGGCCGATGGCGGAGCAAATCCGCTTTCAGATCGCCAAGAACTTGCCAGTAGGTGCGTTGGTCCAGATCGACCTCTGCGACCACCACCGTGCCCCAACGCTCTGCGGCAACGATCGGCCTGCCCGTGCGATCCCAAACCGCCGTCGGCGTTCGTTTCGGCGAGAGGGCCGGATTCGTGTAGGCGCTGCTGACCAGATAGACTTGGTTTTCGACGGCCCGGGCTTCGGTCAAGTCGCGGTTATTGCCCCAGACGGGCCACGCGATTACCTCGGCGCCGTTGCCAGCCAGCTTGCGGGCGACGTCCGGAAAATAGGCGTCGTAACAGATCATCATGCCGACTTTGCCGAAGCGGGTTTGAAAGACGGGATACTCGCGGCCGGGCGCAACCCCCTCGATGATCTCGCTGCGCGGCAGCGCGACCTTGCGATATTTGCCCGCCAACCGGCCGTCGGGCCCCATCAGAATCGCCGCATTGTAGATCAGATGCCCGGCCCGTTCGTACAGACCCGCGACAATGTACATGTTGTGTTTTTTGGCCAACGCGCCGAAGAATTCCGAAGTCGGTCCGGGGATCGGCTCGGCGGCCTGTTCGGCCGTGCAGCCGTTATTAACCGCCGTCAGGCATTCGCCAAGCACCACGAGGTCGGCCTTTTGCCGGGCGGCCTCTTCGATCATGGGGACGAACATCGCGCGGTTGTCGGCGGGCGATTTGCCGCCGCGCGGAAGCAGATGGACCGCTCCGAGCCGCACCTTTCGCCCCGCCGGCGGAGCTACGCGGTCGAAAGAAACCTTGCTCCAGGCAATCTTCCCGCACGGCGCCCATTGCAGCCGCAATTCGACCTTGGCTTTCGCAGCCTTCGAAGGAACGCGGTACGTGTCGGAAACCTCCGTCCAGCCGTCGGCGTCCGAGGTTTTGTCCGTCGGATGCTCCGTTTCGGCGGTCGCGCCCACATGGCCGGTCACGGTTGGTCCGTCGTAAGGGACGGGTTTTCCCGCGGCGTCGAGCCAGGTGATTTTCACAACGGCGCTCTGCCGCGGCACGGCCGCGTTTTCGATCTTTCGCACGGCGGAAAAACGATAGTCGCGTCCGCCTTCGACTGCGAATGTTTTAACCCAGCCGCCGTCGAGCCCTTCGCGATCGTCGGCTTCAATCACAAAGGCCTCCGCCCCATCGGGGCCGCCCTTGGCATCAAACGCGAACGCCGGCTGGATCTCCTCGCGCGGCGCATCGACCGACCAGCCCTCCGGCGCGCCGGACAGGCTCCCTTCCCATCGGGCTAGAGCCGCAGAAGTCAGGCCGAACCAACACGTCA
>CAYMQL010000270.1:2170-4651 GCA_964392255.1 uncultured Planctomycetaceae bacterium
CTGCGATTCTTGAGCATCGGAAATCAATTGTGTGATCCAGCGATCCGGGGACTGTCCCAATTTTCGTGTCAGCGAAAATGGGACTGTCCCTTTTTGCATGATCCCCTTTGCCCGATCCGAGGCTTTTGAACGTCGGATAGATCATGTCGGATAGCTGCGAGCTTAACACCTCTCGGAATGTGTGGGAATGCCGCATGAACTCCCGCGGGTCGCTCCCCCTGGTTTTGGCCTTGTTCCGGCGATTCGAGGCGGCTACACTCGCCCGGCCTCATTCGCATTGGGCGGTATAATAACGCAACATCTTGCCTGTAAACGTCTTATCGTCGCATCCGGATTGATCTGCCGCTCGATTCGCAATGGGCGAAACAAGTTTCAGGGCAATTGCCCCCCTCTAATTGGTGCTTTTGCTTGCATCGGAAACCAGGGCTTTTACAATGAAGTAAAGGGACCCCAGTTTCCCTAAACATCAAGGTTTGAAGGTGAACCATGAAACGTTTGGCTCTGGGGCTCCTCGCGGGTTTTGGACTGTTGACGGCGGCGATGGCTCAGCAGCGAACCGAGGGGTTCGGTCTGATGGGAATGCCGGCAACGCCTGCTCCGGCCGTCGGCGCCGAGTTGATCGTCGTGCCGACGCCGCTGGGAGATCGGGGCCAGATGCTCGCGGTGATCGATCCGCGGCAACGCGTGTTGTGCGTGTATCACATCGAATTGCCCACGGGCAAAATATCGCTGAAGAGCGTCCGAAACCTTCAGTGGGACTTGCAGATTGAAGAGTTTAACAACGTGAGCCCTTCGCCGAAGGAAATTCGCTCACAACTGGAACCGAGGTAAGGGGAGCGAAAGCGTCATGGCCCAGAAGTATTACAATTCCACGGAGACGGCCAAGCTGCTTGGCGTCACAGTCGACGAAGTCAAGAAAATGCTCGATCGCCGCGAGTTGCACGGCTATCGCGACGGCGCCGACTGGAAGTTTCGCACCGAGCAGATCGACGAGTTAGCCAAGCAGCGGGCGGCGACCGAGCCGCCGGCCGATCTGGCCGAGGCCGACAGCGGCGACGTGCTGTTGAGCGAAGTCGAATTGGGCCAATCCGATCCGGGCACTTCCGGCACGGTGATCGCTATGGAAGGGCTCGGCGCCGGCGTTCCGGAAAGCGACATCCAGCTTGCCGGCAGCGACATCAAAATCAGCGACGAACCGCTGCCGCCTGCGGCCAAAGGCAGCTCCGGCCGACTCGAAACGCTGACCCTCGACGACGATCTGGCGATTGACGACAGCGTGCCCGCGCTAAAAAACATTGCGCCGCGCGACGCCGGCTCTAATAGCTCGGCCATCGACCTTGGCGCCAGCGCAAAAATCCTCGACGACGACGATCTGGTGCTCGGCGGCAGTTCGGCCAGCGGAGTGGCCATCGGCGGCGACAGCGGCATCTCGCTGGTCGATCCGGCCGACAGCGGCATCTCGCTCGACCAGCCGCTCGAATTGGCCGGATCCAACGCGGGTTTGACGCCGCTGGGCGAGATTCCGACGGCCGGCGCCGCTTCGTCCGGCCCCACCACCAGCGACAGCGACTTTCTGCTGACGCCCTTGGAAGAAGCCCCCGACGCCGACGGTTCGGAGAGCGGTTCGCAGGTTATCGCACTCGATACGGAACTCGACGAAGCCGCAGCGGGCGGCGAGGCCGGCGCGTCGATGGCCTCGATGCTCGACGAAGACCTCAGCGTGCAGCCGGCGCTCGATATGGGCTTGGGCGGACCGCTGGCAACACCGGTGCTGGGCGCGCAGCCCGCCGGTTTGGCCGATGGGGTCGCCGTCATGCAGCCCGGCGCTTCGCTCGCCGAGCCTCCTTACACGGGATGGCAAATCGCCGGCCTGGCCGCATGTGCGACGGTGCTGATGCTGTGCGGCATGATGATGTACGACAATTTGCGGAACATGTGGAGCTGGGAAACCGCTTTCACGTTGAACAGCTCGTTAATGGATTTGTTCCTGGGACGTTGAGCAAGCGGCCGCTCTGAATAGCGGTTGGCAGGCGGGATTCGAAAGGAGTCGAATCATGAAGGCGTTCTTCCGGCTGTTTCTTGGCGCGTCGGTTTTGGCCGCGCTGCCCGGATGTCTGGTCGCCCCGCGCACCGAACTGAACGCCGCCAACGCAAAAAACCGCGCGCTGGCCGAGCAAAACCGTGCGCAACTGGCCGAGATCGAAAACCTGAAGGCGCACAGCCGCGAATTGGAAAACCGCGTGATGCGCGCCGAGGATCAGGTCGCCGCCCTGCAAGATCGCGCCCAGGCCGACGGTCGAAGTCTGGCGGCCTACGAGCGCGAGCGGTCGGGCCTCTATGAAGAGTTTCGCGCCCTGAGCCTCGGCGGCGGCCGATTGCCGCCCGAAATCAGCCGGCGATTGGCCGAGCTGTCGCAGAAATATCCCAGCCTGCAATTCGATCCAGAAACCGGATTGAGCAAGCTCGATACCGACATTCTTT
>CAYMQL010000271.1:0-4641 GCA_964392255.1 uncultured Planctomycetaceae bacterium
GTTTTTCAACACATTCCCCTTTGCAGCATTGGCAGGGCCGCGACGCGATGAGACCGGGCAGAAATAGGTCGCTTTCAATACCAATCGCACTCGGTCGGGTCAAGATCGGTTCCGCCGCGTGTTTTTTTGACCGGCGGAATGCGTCTCCGCGTTTTGGCGGCGCGGGCGGTAAATCCAAGGAATTGCGGCAACGCCTAGAGTACAATAGAGGCAGTGGAACCATTCGCCCTCTCTTTTTCCCCGACTCGTTCTTTTGCCGGCAGGGTTCTGCCGGCCTGCCGCATCGCATTGTCCCTAGCTGTAGGGGGGGTGCTGGCTGCCTCCTCAGCCTTGGCCGCCGACCCGCAAAAAGCGTCTCTCGAACTGCGGGCCAAGTATGCCGCCGATCTCCGGCAGTTGGCCGATTGGTGCGAGGCCAACGGCCTGGCCGACGAGGCGCAAAAGACCCGCCGCGCGCTCGGGCCGAGCGATTCCCGGAAAATCTTCGTGCCGATCCCGCCGGTCGAGATCGGGCCGCCGAAACTGCCCGCCGACGCTTCGCCGAAACAGGCGGAATGGAACGCCCGGCTTGCCCAATTGCGGCGCGACCACGCTACGGAGCTTTTTGAAATCGGCCGCCGCGCCGTGCGCAACGGACGCGCAGGGCTGGCCTTCGATCTGGCGATGGCGGCCCTTCAGACCGACCCCGATTTCGAGCCCGCCCGCAAACTGTTCGGCTAGCAGAAATATCGCGACCAGTGGCAGACGATTTACGAAGCGCGCAAGCTGCGGGCCGGCTTCGTCTGGAGCGACCGTTTCGGCTGGATCAAGAAGGCGCACCTTGCGCGTTACGAAGCCGGACAACGCTACGACCCGGCCCACGACCGATGGATCTCCGCCGACGAGGATGCCGCCCGACATCAGAACATCCGGTCCGGCTGGAACGTCGAAACCGAACACTACGCCATTCGCACAAACCACAGCATCGAAGCGGCCGTGGCCCTGGGCGTCAAGCTCGAACACCTCAACCGTCTCTGGCGTCAACTGTTTATCCGGTTTTACGCTTCCGAGGCCGACGTCGTGGCGCTGTTCGAGGGCCGGTTGCAGCGTCCGCCGCCCTCGCCGCGATTCCAGGTCGTCTATTTTCGCGACCGCGACGACTACAATCGCGCGCTGGAAGCGGCCATGCCCAACATCGCCATTTCGATCGGCGCCTATTTCGAACCCCTGCGCCAAGCGTACTTTTTTGCATCCGAGCCGGCCGACGACCGCACGCTTTTCCACGAAGCCGCGCACCAGTTGTTCCACCAGTCGCGGCCCGTTGCCCGCGACGTCGGCGGCCGGGCCAATTTCTGGATCGTCGAGGGCATCGCCCTGTTCATGGAGACATTGCGGCAGGAAGACGGCTACTATGTTCTGGGCGGCAGCCAAGACGATCGCATCCGTGCGGCGCGCCATCGGCTGCTGGTCGACGATTTTTACGTTCCCTTGGCCGAATTCGCCGGCTACGGACGAGAAAAGTTTCAGAACGATCCGCGCATCGCCACCCTCTACAGCCAAGCGGCGGGACTGGCGAATTTTTTGGTTTTCTACGACGGCGGACGCTATCGCGACGCGCTGGTGGCCTATTTGACGGCCGTCTACACCGGACGCGACCGGCCCGACACGCTCGCCAAACTGACCGGCACGCCGTTCGCCGAACTCGACAAGCAGTATCGCGAGTTTATCGAGCAGGCGGGGCCGCAGGAAGAAACCGATCCCTGAATGCACAAAACCGTTGTTGCGCGGCGACCCTCGGCCCGGTAGGGACGATCGGCGCCGAGTGATTTCCTGCGGCATTCCCGAATGCCGGACGTTCCGTGATCGGTCCCTTGCGGGTGGCTGTGCGAGCATGCCTGCACAACACCCAAAACCAGCACTAAACCACCCGGCCGAGTGGACTTCGCTGGGCCGGGCGAGCGCCATCCGACGGCTCTGAAACTGCCGGCAACAAACTCGTTATGAAAGTCAAAGTCCGCGTCATTGCGCAGTCGATAAGTTGTCGATGAGTTTCGCGCCTAACCTTCCTGTGAAGGATCGATGCGAATACCGTTGACAGAATGCGGACATCTCCATAGAATCCGCAACGGCGTTAAGCTTTGCGGAGAGCGCCCGGCTTGCCGGGTAGGCAAAATAGGCAAACTGCGATTGTCGGTCTATTCTTTTCCGCTAGCTGGATATATTGTCTGAGCGCAACGGCGCCGTAGCCAAGTGGCTAAGGCAGCGGATTGCAAATCCGCCACCGTGGGTTCGACTCCCACCGGCGCCTCTTTTCTTATCTTGTTTTGCGGCAAGTATTTACGCTTTCGGATTCAGTCGCCGCAACCGACTCTTTTTGCCCGATGTTACCTGAATTGTTACCTTCGGGCCCCCAGGCGTTCCATAGCTGGTCTGCCACGTCGGCCGAGTCGAGGTCAACGTAATAGGCCATCGTGGTCTGGACGCTGGAATGTCGCATCAGCCGCCGCAGCACGGCCGGCATGACACGCTTGGCCCACCGGGTTCCGAACGCCCGGCGTAGGTCGTGGGCGCTGGCGCACTTTCCGTCGGCCTTGTTGACCACCACGCCCGCCTTGCGGCCGATCTTGGCGACGATCGTCCCCACCTTACCCTGCCCGATCGGTTCCCCGCCGCGTTCCCGTGCCAGCTTGAATACCGGGCCCACCCGGTCGGCTTCCGGGGTCGCGGCCAAAAACTGGGCGAAGTCCGGCGTCATTGGCAGCACTTCATCCCGCCGGGCCTTTTGGGCTTCGGCGTAAATCCTCAAGGCGGGGCGACGCCCGGTCAGGTCAGCGTAGAACGGGGCTTCCAGGTCCCACGACAGGGCCACGGCTTCGCCGATGCGCAACCCGGACAGCCAGAGCCCCCGCAGCAGCCGCTCCCAATCCGCGGCGTCGTGCGGCCGTACCTTGGGGATCGCCGCAATCATCCGGTCAAACTCTTCTGCCGTAATCGGTCGGCCACGCATGAGGGCTTGCCCCTTGGTCCGCTGTGGCATGTGCATGGCGGGGACCTTGGCCAGCATCCCCATCGAAACGGCCCAACTCAGTGCCGCCCGAAGATGGCGCAAGTCGCGGGCGATGCTCGTATCCTTGGGCGCTGGTTTGGTGACCTTCTCGCCGTCCTTGACGATTGCTCGCGGCTTGCGACGATCGGCCACAAACCGGCTTATCGCCGCTGCCGTCACCTTGACCAGCCTGTCGGGATTGATGATCCTCTCGAAACAATCAAGAATCTGGCCGGCAGCATCGCGCGTTCGAGGGGCTAGTCCGACCAGCTTCTCCGCTTCGTACCGCTTCCTAAACTCGGCCCACGTCAACCGGCTTGGGGCCTGATAGCGGCCGGTTAGCAACTCATCCTGCCAGACGGCCGCCTTGCCGATGGCCGTCGCTTCGTCCGATGTCCCCGCCGATTTCGTTTGCTGCTTGCCGGTCACGGGATCGACGTACCGCAAGACAAGGTTTGCCCGGTCCGGGTACTTGCAAACCGTTACCTTGATTTCGTCACTCATGGGAACACCTCCAAGAAAGACCGTAAGCCGTGGCACCCGTTGAAAAGCAGCGCGAGGCTGCCGCCCGGCCTTGCTCCCCGCCTGTGCGGATCATTGCTTGGTGACGGACACGGATACCACGGCTCACGGCCTGATAGAACATCGTCGAATCTCGCGTAGGGTTTTCAGCCCTGGTGGTCACTGTGCCACCACGGGCTATTTTTTCATTTCCTGGGAAATAAGTCAAGTACCCATAAAAATGGCCCACCAGAATCGCGCCTCATGCGTTCCTCGGGCCTTGGATGATGTTTGATGCCTTCCGCACAACAGCCCATCAGAATCGCTCCTACGCGGTTTTTTTGCGGCCCTTGGGTTTCGCGGTTTTGGGGGCGGTGCCGTTCAGTAGTCGTAAAAGTCCGCCGCCCTGGTCGCGTTGCGGCTTCTGGCCCACGCCGTCGGCCTTCCCTCGGGCCTTCGGCGTCAACTTCAATTCCGTGGCCCATTGCCGCATCCGTCGCTCGGCTTGTGCCGCCACGGTGACGTAGGGCGAGACGATGGCAAAGCCGGCGGCGCTCTTGACGACCGGACCCAACTCAGCCACCTTTGCCTGTGCGGCCGACCATTGCGACCATGCGACACAGTAGGCGGCCAGTGCATCTAGGACGCCCTGGTCGAGGTCGCCGCGTGATTCGAGGATCGGTAGGACTTCCGCCCACTTGCTGCGGGCCTGCTCGTCGAGGTGGTTGGGTGCTTCGCTCATTTTTTGAACTCCATGATCTCAGTCAGCCATTGTTTGTGGAAGTCGAATAGGCCGCGGTCCTGGGTGAACATAAGCTGTTCGATGCTGGAACAACTCCGAAGATTGGCCGACGATTCGACCACGAAAGCGCGGCCGTCGCTCAGTTCCATCAAGAGAATCTTAGCATGGGTGAGCATGGCCACAACGCGGTGGCCTCGGGCGGTCAACTCGTGCGCCAGCCGTTCGCAACTCTCTCTTTCGTTCGACTTGAAATATACGCTGTAGAGGAAGTCCGCCTTCCCGACACGCCCGGCGTCAAGTTCGCTCAGTAGCGCGTCAAGGTTTTGCTTGCTGAATCCCAACGTCGCCACGGCCAAGTATTGAATCGTCGCCG
>CAYMQL010000272.1:0-4614 GCA_964392255.1 uncultured Planctomycetaceae bacterium
GCGGCCGCTCTTTTCAATAACGTAGGGAATCAAGGGCATGGAGAGGGATCGGGGGCTAGGGATTAGGGGCTGGGGGGCGAACTCTTGCGTTCGGCTACGCTATTTCTCTTCCTCGTCCACTTCTACCTTTTGCTTGGTGAGGATGTCGTCGACGATGCCATATTCTTTGGCCTGCTCGGCGGTCATGTAAAAATCGCGGTCGGTGTCCTTCGCCACCCGCTCGATCGGCTGGCCGGTGTGCTGGGCGAGGATCGCGTTGAGCACCTCGCGCGTGCGAAGGATTTCAGTCGCCTGGATTTCGATGTCCGACACTTGCCCGCCGACCTGCCCGTAGGGCTGATGGATCATTACCTTCGCATGCGGCAGGGCGAACCGCTTGCCCTTCGAGCCGCCGGCCAGCAGCACGGCCCCGCCGCTGGCGGCCAGTCCGACGCAATAGGTGGCCACCGGGCAACTGAGAATCTGCATCGTATCGTAGATGGCCAGCGTCGCGCTGACGCTGCCGCCGGGCGAATTGATGTAAAAGTGGATGTCCTTGCGGCGGTTTTCGCTCTGCAAGTACAACAGCTTCATCACCAACTCATTGGCGTTGCCGTCGTGAATCTCGCCTTGGAGCAGAATAATCCGGTTTTCCAGCAGCAGATCGCCGAGGGTCATCTGCCGTTGGCGCTGGTAGTCGCGATAGTTCAGACGCGGATCGACGACCGTCGGCCGCAGAAATTCGCTCATAGATGATCCTTCCTTAGAAAACAGTGCAGTCCGTTGGCGAAGAGCGAGGAGTGGCTAGCGGCTAGCGGTTAGTAATCCACATGCTAGCCGCAACAAATCTTAACCCCTCTCCTCTCTCCTCTCTCCCCTCTCCCCTTCCTTCCTGGCTTCCGGCACATTCTCGCCTTCGTCGTACTTGGCCTCGGGGATCTCCGACTCCTCGCCGCCGCCCGCGGCTTGGTCGACCGCAGCTTCGTTCGTGCGGCGCAGTTCGTAGGGGGTTTCCTTGAACGAGGCGTGCTCCAAAATTCGTTCGATCACCTTGCGCTCGACAATCTGGTTTCGCAGAACGTCCATCGAGCCGCTCTTTTCGAGCCTTGCCCGAACGCGACGGGGCGAGTCGCCGCTTTGTGCGGCCAACAGACGAATCTCGGCGTCGTAATCGTCCTCGGCAACCTCGATTTCCTCTTCTTCGGCGATGCGTTCGAGGATGAAATGCTCTTTCAAGGCCCGGGCCGTCGCGGCGTTGCTGTTCTGACGCAGCATGTTCTCGTGCGCCTCGATCTCCTCGTCGCTGAAACCGCTCCGCTCCAACTCCATCACGGCCCGTTGCAACTCGCGATGGCTTTGGCGCCGCAGCATGGCCGGCGGCAACTCCCAGTCGGCCGCCACGGTCAGTGCGGCGGTGATTTGCTGCCGGGCGCGGCGGTGTTGCTCGTACTCTAACTGGCGAGCCAACTGGTCGCGGATGGCGTCGTGCAGTTCGGCCTCGTCGCGGAACCCGCCCAGTTCGTCGAGCAGTTCGGGGGTTAGCGAGGGCATCTCGAGCTTCTTGACTTCGAGCACTTCAAAAACCGCCGTAACCTTTTGGCCGCGCAAAGCGGCGTTGGGGGCGTCGTCGGTCAGTTGGGCCTCGCCCTCGCGGGTTTGGCCGGCTCGCACGCCCTCCATCAGCTTGTCGAAATTCTCGATCTTGCCGTCGCGGAAACTCAAAACCGGACGGATGCGAATGACCTCTTCTTCGGCGCTGGCCAATACCTGATCGCCGTGCTTGAAAGTCAGATTCGTGGTGATGTAGTCGCCCGCCGAGGCCGGGCCGTCGATCGGAACCAGCCGTCCGCGCCGGGCCAAAATGCCTTCGAGCGTCTGATCGATGTCGGCCTGAGAAAACTCGCGGACGGGCTTCTCGATCTTGAGCCCCTTCCATTTGGGCAACTCGAACTCGGGCCGCACCTCGATGTCGAACTCGAAACAGAGCGGGCCCTCGTCGGGCATCTCGATGGCCTCGAAATCAAACTCCGGCTCGCTGATCGGCGAAAGCTTTTCCTGCTCGTCCACCTGAGACAGGCTGGCCATTACCAACTCGCTCTTCACCTTGCCCGCAACGTCCTTGCGAAAACGAGTTTCGACCAGCTTGCGCGGCGCACGGCCCGGCCGAAACCCCGGCACACTCGCCGTGGGCATTAGGTCGCTGAACTCCTTGTCGAAATACCGCTCGATGTCCTCGCGAGGAATCGTTACCGTTACGTGGCGCTCGCAGGTGCTGCGGGTTTGAACCTCCACCTGCAACGAAAGAGGCGGCATCTCCTTTTCGGCGTTCGCCTCGGCAGTAGCCTCGGCGGCGGCCTCGGAATCCAGCGTCTCGTCGGAAAGCTCGCGATGGTCGGTGTCAGGCATGATCGGGCAAAAGTATGAGGTTTCCTCGGTCGCCAAGAGCGGGTGATGGGGTTCGAACCCACGACAACGACGTTGGCAACGTCGTGCTCTACCAACTGAGCTACACCCGCGATTATTGTTCTAAGTGTTTTTTTGGTAATGTCTTATGTACAGTTACGTCTTTCTCGCGAAGTGCGTTTTCAGCCCTTGAATTCGCTTACTCCGGTTTTGCTCCGCAAAGGTATCATAGCACGTAACACGTTCTACGCCCGATACTTCTGCACTACGTTTTGGTGCGTACGACAGCCTGGAGAATCCTGGAAGACAAAGCCTTTAGGAGTCGCGGAGCCGTCACGTAAGTCATTATTTATTAATGTTTTACGTCAAATATCGTGCAACTCCGATTCCATTAGTAGATCACGACATTATCTACGCGGTGACCGCAAAAAACCAAGTGTACCTTGTCGTTCCGGCTAGGGCAATACCATACGAGCCTAATTTTACCCAACTTACACTTGCGGGACACCTTCAACCTGCCTTAACTGCCAAACAACTTCAACACCTTAACGATCCGAACCCGCCAATCGACGTTTCCATTTCACGTTGAAACAAGACATTAGAAGCCCCGCAGGTCGGTGCTCTGGCGTCGCGGCAGACCTGCTTTGGGAGCCCGCTTCAGGACGCGATACTCGATTCCGCATGCCTGGCAGTATTGCCGTTTCTCGGGACGGTCGCCGTCCTCGTTGACGGCGTAAATATGCGGCCTAATTCTACGAATTTCCGGTTCGGCGTCCAGCCAGCCTTGGCCGGTGGAGATCAGCGCCTGCTTGACGTAGCGGACCGACTGGACGAGATACCGCCGCTCTTGCTCGGAAAACAGGGGGTGTCCTTGGCCCTTGAGCAGGCGGATATTGGCGTCGTGACCAACGACCGCGTACAGGTCGCCGAGTTCCGAGACTTCCTCGAAAAACCGGACGTGGCCGGAGTGGAACCAGTCGAAGCACCCGGTGACAACCACTCGTTTGCGAGGCGGCGCCGCCGGCGGCTCGTCGGGACCATTCGGCCAGCCCAGCAGGTCTTCCGGCCGGACGACGTGGTATTGCAGTCCGGCGTCGCGGCAAGACGCTCGCATTGCGTCGGCGTCGTCCGCCGCTTTGACCGCCCACGTTTTCGCCCCGGCCGCATGGCTGCGGCACAATTCCGGCCCTAGCCCATCGCGGCAGAGCGTGACGCGACTCACGTAACGAATCGCTTCGAGAAGATACTGCCGCTCGGCCACGGGGTATTTTGGGTCTCGGCCGTGCCGTGCCCGGAAGGCCTCATCCGACCAGAGCAGCACGTGGAGGCCGCCCAGTTTGGCCGCCTCGGCGAGGAATCGCACATCAACGGAGCGCAGGTCGTCGAAACCACCGCTGACCGCCACGGTCGGCTCATTCATTTGCGGCAATCCTGACGCTGACTCGGATGGAGCCGGGCACCGGCGACTCGGACACGACGTACACATATCCGCCGCCGCAGCCCGAATACATGGCCCCAATATATTTCGACTGATAATAGCCCAGCATCGCCGTCAAGTCCATCGAGATCGTGGGGTGCCGAACCGTGTGCGGCAAGACGGCCTCCCAGCATCGCATGCACTCATTCATCGACGCACCCAGGGTCCGCGCGTCGCGTTGCACAATAGCTTCGTAGCAGTCCTTGCCGCTTTGCCCCAAACGCCCGATCCAGTCGGGATCGAGGTTCATCACGCCCAGGGGGTTGTAACCGGCGGGCCGCGGCGCCACCGGGACGACATGGATGACATTTTCCAGCCAGCGGGCCACCGCCGGGTCGTTGTTCGATTCGATGTGCTTCGGAAAAACTCCGCCTTCGTGGCTGAAATCGTAATCCAGACGATTCACACCCGGGTAGATCAGCCCGATCATGTCTTGCGAACCGGAGGGCTCGGGCCTGCCCTGATTCTCCGCCTCGTACAACTCGCGAACCAGCCGGGCAGGCTCGCGATCCGGCAGCCGCTGAGGCCACCGCCGCAGCGCAACGTTGCGCGTGCCGGTGGCTATTCCGGCGCGGTCCATGAATCGAAACGTCGGTCGCAGGCCGACCACGACCATCGCGCCGGGCGGGCGGGGATTGTGCCGCGACACGAACGGCTGATCGATCCACCCGCCTGCAAACGCCATGCGATACGGCACGGCGCCGATAAGATCGGTTATGCTGGGGCCGCTCACGACACCGTCCTCTTGCCGGCCT
>CAYMQL010000273.1:0-4581 GCA_964392255.1 uncultured Planctomycetaceae bacterium
CATCGTTGAGCATTTGAAGCCAGGTGGAAAGGCCGGCTTCATTGTCCCCGAAGGAATACTTTTCGTTGAGCATGGTGCATACGAGAAGTTTAGGCGAAACATTGTGGAGAACGACTATCTTTACGCCGTCGTCTCGTTGCCCCACGGGGTTTTCAAGCCATACGCAAGCGTCAAGACGCACATTCTGTTGCTTGATCGTCGCATTGCCGCCCAAGCGCAGTCGATACTGTATGTCGATATTGAATCTGATGGCTTTACCCAGACAGACACACGTTTGCCCGTGGAACGTAACGATATCCCTTACGCTCTCGACAGACTTGTAAGTTATCGGGCGAATCCCCAAGCGAATCAGAATTTATCGGATACGGCCGGAATAGCACGCCCCGAGGTTTATACTGTGCCGAAGGCGGTTATTCTCGGAAGTCCTGGCTGCGCCCTCATTGGCCGTTGGCATAACCTTGCGTCGAAATACCCAAAGTCTCCTGCCGTTCCTTTCGAGCCGTTGGAGTCGCTCTGCGACTTTCAACCTGGACTGTCACCGAATATGAAAACGCTGCCCGGTGAGTTTCCTCTGGTTACTCCAGCAGAAGACCGGAAGACTTCGGATCATTTCGATTTGGAAGGCCCCGCAGTTTGTGTTCCGGTGGTTTCTTCAAGCGGACACGGGAAGGCAGACGTAAAGCGCTTGCACTATCAAGAAGGCAAGTTCGCGTTGGCGACAACAATGCTCGCCGTCTCGCCTAAGCCCCGCGCGACCATATCCGCGCGTTACCTTTATGAAGTCTTGAGCGAGATGAAGGACGGCTTCATTGCGCCGCTCATGGCCGGTGCGACGAACGTGACGCTAAAACAGGATCTGTTTGAGAAGATCCTAATTCCTGTTCCCACGCCCGAAGTTCAGAGAGAAATAGTGGAATACGCCGCATGGGAAGCACTGGCAGAGCAAGCCGACGCATTGAAGGCGCAGCTAGCGCGCGGGATAGACGGAGAAAAGGCGGACGAGATTGTCCGGCTTCTTGACCAAGCGGTTTCGATGCTTCATCAGCACGCTGCTCAGAAATGCCGAGTTGCCGATTTGTGGCGGGGGAATGGATAGCCAGATGATTGCAAAGGTCAAACGCCTCAAGAATATTGGGAAGTTCTACGACTACTCGGGTCAGGCGAATGCTCTCGACTGGCACAAGAATACTTTTGTCTTTGCCCCAAACGCCTACGGCAAGTCAACGTGCGTGAATGTGCTCCGATCCCTTCGCGAGAACGACCCCAAGCTGATTCGGGCCAGAAAGACCTTGGGGGCCGTCGCAGCGCCGGAAGCCGTCATTGTCGTTGACGGCGCGAACCACGTTTTCAATGGCACCCGGTGGGACAAACCTCTTCCTGCGATCCAGATTTTCGACGCGCCGTTCATCCATGCCAACATCCTTGCGCACGAGATCGGCCACGAGCACAAGAAGAACATTCACAAGATCATCATCGGCGCGGCGGGCATCAAGCTCGCCGAAGAATTGACCTCGCTCAAGACAAGGGAGAAGACCAAGAGCCAGGAGGTCACAAATCTTGTCGGGCAGTTCAACCGGGACGGATTCACGCTTTCAATGGATGCCTTCCTTGCCATTGCGCCCGCTGAGGAAGCCGCCGTCGGCGGCCGTATTCAGAAGCTTGAGCAGGAGATCAAGTCCAAGGAGTCGGAGGCCGTTGTTCAGGCGCTCGGTTTTCCCCGGCAAGTCGTCCCGCCGTCGTTCGACCTGGGCACTGCGCAAACTCTCGCCGGGAAGAAGATTGCCGCCGCGCACGAGGCGGCGGAAAAGAAGGTCCTTGCTCACATTGACCGGAACTTCAAGGACAAGTCACAGGCACGACAGTTTATCCGGCAAGGGATGGACCAGATTCAGGCGGATTGTCCCTTGTGCGGTCAGGACCTCAAGAACGCCACCGACCTTTTGAAGGCATATCGGGAGTTCTTCGACGAAGCGTTCCGCGCATATCAGCAGGGCGTTGCGGGGCAGATTGCCTCTCTCGCAAAATGGAATCTCGACAATGACCTTACGGCCCTTGCTTCGACCCACAATGCCAATCTTGCGACCGTTCGCCAGTGGGAACCGTATCTTGGTTCATTGACGCTGCCCGATTTGGCCGAGACCGTTGACAAGTGCAGGGCGAATTGCGCGGCTCTCAATGATGCGGTGCGGGCCGAACTGGAGAAGAAACAGACGGACCCGAACGCCGACGCCGACCTTTCGCGGTTTGATGCATTCGCCGATGAACTCGCCACGCTGAAGGCGGCGGTCGAACACTACAATGCCGAAGTCATCCAATCGACCGAGAAGGCGAAGAAATACCTTGCCGACCTGCCAAAGTCGGACGTCGCGGCCATCCGTGCGGCGTTGGCGAAGGAGCAGGAAATCAAGAAGCGATTCGCCCCGGAATGGAAGAGGTGGGCAACAGATTACCCCACCGCTAAGAAGGACTCTGACGACCTCCAAACGCAGAAGAACGCCAAGCAGAAGGAACTGGAGGACTACGGCAAGACCATCTTCGACACGTACCAGAAGCGCATCAACGAATTGCTTGTCAGATTGGGGACGGATTTCACCATCACCGGCTTGACCGGAAAAACCGACGAGAGGGCAAATGAGAGCTACAGCGACTTCGGTTTTCTGATCCTTCAGCAGACGGTTCCGCTTACGGCCCGGCAGGACGATGTGCCGTGCTTCAAGAATACGCTGAGCGAGGGCGACAAGAGTACGCTCGCCTTTGCGTTCTTCTTGGCGGCACTGGAAAAAATGCAGGACCTCGACAAGCAGGTAATTGTCTTTGACGATCCGCTCTCAAGCCTTGACGAGACCCGTCGTGAGGCGACCGCCAGCTTGTTGCTGGAATTGTCGCCGAAGGTGAACCAGCTAAATGTGTTCACCCACAAGAAGGATTTCGTCTTCATGCTCTGCGACAAGATCACGGACAACAAGACGCTTCAAGTTCGCTCCGACAAGAAGAACGGCAGCCAGCTCGCCGTCTTCGATGCTGAGGAAGACCGCAAGAGCGATCATGCCCGGCTGATCGAAGGCATGGAACGATACCTTGTCGAAGATTTCGGCCCGACGCCTGAGTCCATGCAGGGCAATTTGCGGAAGCTTTTCGAGACGGTCTTGAAGACGAAGTACTACCGGGCACTTGCAACGGACATTAAAGCCAAGCACGGCTTGGCCACACTGTTGACGACTCTTTTCAATGCCAACCTTCTCGACGCGGAACTAAAGCCCCGGCTGTTTGATATTTGCTCGGTTGCTAATGGTTCTCATCACGGCGAAATCGTTGATGCCGCGCCTAAGAAGCTAACTCGGGACGAACTTCTCCCGCTCATCCTTAAGGCGCTTGAGCTTGTTCACAGGGTTTAAGGATGAAGACAATCAAAGACATGCCTGAGCACAGCCGCCCGCGCGAGAAGCTGCGGGAACGGGGTGCTTGCGCACTGACGGACGAGGAGCTTGTCGCGGCGATTCTCGGCATGGGAACGTCGGGAGTTGATGTCCGCACCATCGCCAAGCAGGTAGCCGGACTGATCCGAGAGCACAAGACCGGGCTTACGCTGGAGCATCTCCTTGCCGTGCCCGGTGTCGGCCTCGCCAAGGCCGCCCAAATCCTGTCGTCCTTTGAACTCGCCCGTCGCCACCTGATCAAAGACACCGTCAAGATAGCGACAGCAACCGATGCCCTTCCGCTCCTAGCCGACATCGCCGGAAAGACACAGGAGCATTTCATCTGCTTTTCGATGAACGGCGCGAACGAGGTTATCGAGAGACGAACCGTTACCATCGGCCTGCTGGACCGGAGCCAGGTGCACCCGCGCGAGGTCTTCGCCGACGTAATCGCCGACCGTGCCGCCGCCGTCATCTTTGCCCATAACCACCCATCCGGCGATCCCAAGCCCAGCGCGGCCGACCTCGCCATTCACGAGCAACTCACCCAGGCCGCCAAAATACTCGGCATCCGGGTTCTTGACCACATCATCGTCGCCAAGACCGGCCACTACAGCTATCAGCAAGCGGGACTGATCCAATGAAAACACAACAGAAAGCCCAACAATCGCATGCAGCGGACGCGGACAAGCCGCGCCGCTGATGCGTGACGTTATCAATTTTCTGTTAAGAATATGCTTAAAAAAAATAACTATTTCTATAATTTCAAGCTCAACATCGTGTTTCGCTTGAAAACTTAACGGGGGGGCGGGGCAACTGCATATAACTCGGCGTAATGCGCGGCGCTCACTGCGTTCGCTTGGGCTTCGCCACATTTTCACCTTCGCTGCGCTACGGTGAAAACGTCGCATACGCCGGGAACGTTATATGAAAGCGGCGCGCTTGACTGGTTCAGATCTGCTGCGGAGATGCGGTCGTCCTGACCGTCTTTACTGTGGAATATGTTTAAATATAGCAAAGTACATGATACTGAGTACTCCGAAAGAATAAAAATCGCTGAAACGATTATAGATAGTGTCAAATATCTATCGCTTTTTTTAACCCTCAGGTCGGCGTAATACACATGCGCAATTTCAATCATCAAATCTTTCATTTAATCCATCTT
>CAYMQL010000274.1:0-4566 GCA_964392255.1 uncultured Planctomycetaceae bacterium
CCGTTGATCGTTTCATTCGCGATGTAAGCATTCTCGGAGTGCATAAACGCGTGATACCCACCGTTATCCATGTGTACCACATGGAAATCTTCAAGTATCTCGGCCTCGGTGTAGGCGCCTACATCCTCGCTCTCGAAATCCCAACTTTCGATTACGGACAGCAATCTTCGCTCTTCGAGCGGCTCGAAGGTGGGCCGGAAATGCTGCATGAGCGAGGCGGACGACCGACAGGTTGTGCGCGGACGAGAAAACGATTTCAGCGCGCGGTTCATTGCACGAAGCATGGAACATCCCTCCGGCAAAGGCAGACGCCTTCAAGCCAATAAATGAGTGTTAGAAATGTCTGGAAACACGCCAACGCACCGGGACCTCAACCCAAAGCTCCGCACGAACGTCCGAGGATGCCATATCTTCTTGGGAGCGACGAACCCAACGCTCAATCGCGGAGGCCTGCATCTACCGCCATTGCGGCCAGCCGGCTGATCGCAGCCTCCACGATCAATTCAAGCATCGGCCGATCGCCGGCCAGACGCCCTCCGTCCACTGACAAGCCGCACTAACTTGATTTGAGATTAAAATAGCCTGAAGGAACAATCTTGTCATTACCATATTGTGAAAATATAATACCATTGTTGGAAACCCGGTTTTCATGGTGTCAAACCAATCATGAGACGAGTGCCGAAGGTTGCGTTGCTGCTGGACAGCGGACGATCGTATGACCGCGGGCTGCTCCGTGGAATTGCTCGATACGTCGGGTTGCACAGGCCGTGGTCATTCCTGCGCCCGGCGACTTTCTATCAGCGATTCTCCGGCTTGGTGAGACTTTCGATGACGGAACTGCGTCGGGCCGATCCGGACGGCGTAATCATGAACGAGTCGCATTTGGACGAAGAAGTGATACGCAACGGAATACCTTTGATCGCCGTCGTGGTGAACAAGGTCACGCCCGGCATATCAAACCTGGCGACTGCGAATCACGAAGCGGCTGTAATGGCGGCCGATCATCTGATGGGACAAGGATTGCGCGAGTTTGCATTCGCCGGTTATGACGGTGCCATCTGGTCGATTGAACGACGCAACGGGTTCTGCGAGCGATTGGCGGAGCGAGGGTTCTCCGCGCGTGTTCATCTTGTTCCTTTGTCGCCTACAATGTCGCAGCGAACTCGCTGTGAAACCGAGATAGGCCGCTGGTTGAAGTCGCTGCCGAAGCCGGTCGGCATAATGGCCTGCAACGACGATTTCGCGAGAATCACTTGCGAAGAGTGTCGTATTCACGGTCTGAAGGTGCCTGACGAAATTGCCTTGATCGGCGCAGACAACGACGAGTTGATTTGCCAGTTGAGTAGCCCGCCGCTGTCCAGCATCAGCTTTTCAACGGAGCGGGCCGGCTACGACGCGGCGGCATTGTTAGATGCGCTGATGAGCGGCAAGAAACGCAAGCCCGAGAACATTGTCGTAAGCGCCGCTTGTTGTGAGGTTCGTCAATCCACCGACCTGTTGGCCGTGGAGGACGAGGAGGTGGCGAAGGCATTGAGGTTCATTCGCGAAAACTCCCATCGCTTGATACAAGCTACAGAAGCCGCGAACGCAACGTTGCTTTCACATCGGACGCTGCATAATCGGTTTTGTCGAGCGGTCGGGCACTCCATCGGAAAGGAAATCAATCTCCGGCGAATCGAGCACATTTCCAGATTCCTACGCACCACAAACGAATCGATAGAGCATATCGCCCGTTCTATCGGCTATGAAAATCAAGGGCATATGGCGCGTTTTTTCCACCGTGAAACAGGAATGACGCCAAGAGCATACCGCAACATGTCGAAGCTGTAACGAAAACAGCAGACCATTGGGTCAAGAATCTTCAGCAAATCCTGGGCATCTGTTCGCCGAAGGGCAGATCGACAATCCCCCGGCCTGCGCGATGATCGACAGCGAACGCCGGGCTGCGAGGTTCCAAGGGGCGATGGCCCAGGCTGCCACCGGGCCATCGTCTCATTGGTTAGCGTCTAAACCTCGTGCCCGGTCATTCGCCGTCCTTATTTCTTTCTGTTGACGGCGGTAGCCGATCTTCCGCCGTGCCGTCCATAGAGCTTGAGTATAAGGCCATCTATGCTGCGGTCGCGGGGATGGCGATGTTGACCAACGCACTAGCCTCACTCGCCGCCTTTTTCATCCTAGCTGGCGTGGGACGGGAAACAATTCGTATTTTCGCTATTTTATTTTCATATTTTCATCACTATTGCGGTGTTTTCGGGGTTTTCCGGCCCGGGAAATACCGTAGCCGCCTTGCAGGGAATTGCCTAAACCGAAGTGGGGAGCTATCTTGGATTCCAGTTGAGCAAGGAATCGTGAATATGCGGAAATCACGGCAGGTCATGCTGATGATCGAGACCTCCACGGCCTTCGCTCGTGGATTGATCGACGGCATCGGGCGCTACGCCATGACGCACGGCAATTGGTTGCTGTGCGCAAAGGAGCGGGGCCTGGATGACGATGCATTGCGATTGCTGCGGTCGTGGAAAGGCGACGGCATCATCTTCCGCGGCGCAAATCAAGCTACGGTTGAGGCGATTCGCCGAAAGAGAGTGCCTGCGGTCAACGCTTTTCCCAATGTGTACGCCGACGACTTTCCGCTGGTTCATCCTGACGAGGATCGGATTGTCAAGCTGGCCGTGTCGCATTTTATGGAACGCCGGTTCCGGAACTTCGCTTTTTGCGCGGTCGAGAATCTTCGCTGGGTCGAGTGGCGCCGGCAAGCCTATCTTCGGGAATTGGCCCGACACGGTATTAAGCCCCATGTCCTCATCTTGGGTAAATCGGCGGAAGAGCGTTGGAATCAGCAACACAAGCAACTGGTTGGGTGGGCCACCTCGCTGCCCAAGCCGGTGGCCATCCTGGCCGCCAACGATTTTTCCGCCACCCGACTGAACGCAGCCTGTCGAACCGCCGGAGTCCGCGTGCCCGATGATGCCGCCGTCTTGGGCGTTGACAACGATGATGTCCTCTGCCATTTGACGTCTCCGCCGCTGTCGAGCATTGATCTCAACTCGTCCGCTATCGGTCGTCAGGCCGCGATGTTGTTGGACGACCTCATGGAGGGCGGTGCAACGCCCGCCGAGCCGGTTTGGGTCCCCGCGCGGGGCGTGGTCACGCGGCGATCGACCGAGGCGCTCGCCATTGATGACGATGACGTGATCCGTGCGGTCCGGTTTATCCGGGAACATGTATGCAACGGCATTGACGTGCCGCACGTTGTAAGCAATGTAAATGTTTCTCGCACCACGCTGGAACGCAAGTTCGCCGCATTGCTCCAAATGACGCCGGGACAAGCGATTTCCCAAGCGAGAATCCAGCGTGTGAAAGAATTTCTGTCCGAAACGGATTATGCAATTGAGCGGATTGCTCAACTCGTCGGCTACTGCACCCAGTCGCACTTGACCGTCGCCTTTAAACGCGAGACGGGCATGACGCCCGGCGAATTCCGCCGGCAAGCTCAGGGGCGTTAAGCGTTCTCTTGCAGGCCGCTTTTTCGCCCATAGGAAAACAACAGGCCGGCGCTGGCTTTGTGCCGGCGCCGGCCTGCGTCTTTAGTGCAACGGGGGGTTGCGCTATCCGCGAATCAACAATTCGTCGTCGGCGTCCGAGTCGAAATAGGCTTCGAGCGCGGCGGCGGCCAGTTGGCCGCGAACGGCGGGACGGTGCAGGTCGGATCGCGAGGGCAACAGGCGCGTGCCCTCTTCGAGCGATTCCTGCATCACGCCGCGGTTGCTGTGGCCCAGGCCGAGCACGTGGCCCAGTTCGTGCGAGACGACGGTGAGCAGGTCCATGCCGGCGCCTTCTTTTTCGCAGAGGAAGTTGAGGTTCCTGGCGAACAGGGCGTCGGTGTACCAGCCGTAACCGGCGGCGTCGTCGTCGAGATAGACGGTCGAGCCGGCGGCCATGCCGAGCACGCCGTCGGCCAGGTCGGCGATGACAAAGTTGACGCCGGCCAGCACGGTGCTAGAGAGCGACTGTCGGGCTGCGACGTCCCATAGGGCCATCGCCCGGGCCGCTACCGGAACCAGCTCCGCGTCGGTCAATGCTTCAACTTCGCGGCCGGTCATTTCGCCGCCGGCGGCAAGCATCGTGTTGACCGACACGTTGTCGAACGTGGCGGTGCAGAGCGTGCCGTCCTCGTTGCTGTTGACGACCATGCCGATGTACACGGTGCTGTTCATCGAGATCGTCACATTCGATCCGACCTGCGTCCAGCTCGTGCCGTTGGTCGAACGCCACGCCGAGAACGTGTCGCCGGCCCGATCGATCTTGAGATAATACGGCGTCGAGTAGCCGGTGATGTTCGCGGCCGATGTGGATCCGCCCGTGGAGGTGCGGCTGAAGAACTGGATGTAGCCGGTGGACTGGTAAGGAGCGATGATGATGCTGGCCTCCTTCGAGTTGCCGTCGAGGGTCTCGCGGATCATCACGCCGGCTTGCGACCAGTCGTCGGGATCGGCGTCCTCGACGCTTGCGACTCGGGTGACGATCGAGCAATCGCCGCTGGCCTCTTGATAGACGTAGCGGAAC
>CAYMQL010000275.1:0-4525 GCA_964392255.1 uncultured Planctomycetaceae bacterium
AAATCTGGCACGTGCAGGTGGGGCGGCAATAGATCTTGGCGACCGTCAGACTGCCCCGAGGGGACACGGGTGGACTGCTAAAACTTGGTTTTTCTTGTTGTTTTGTTCTATCTTGGTTTTGTTTCAAGTCGCAAGATTGTCTGTCTGCCCCAACGGGGCGGCGGTTCCCCCAGCCCAGGGCAACGCCCTGGTGAACGGGACGCGAAGGCAACGGCTCGTCGGCCCAACGGGCCAATCCTTCTCCGAGGCGAACGATTGGCCCGTTGGGCCGATGCAATCGTCATCCTCCGCCGGCTCCCCAGGGCGTTGCCCTGGGCTGGGAGAACGGCCGGGCCTTCGGCCCATCGCCCATCGCTGTTGCGGAACAAAATAAGCATGTAGTTTTGCTCGTTTTGATAGCAGTGATCGCAGAGTTTTTAGCAGTCCACCCCCTGCCCCTCTCCCCAACCAACCTTCGGTCGGTGCCCGGAGAGGGGAGCAATTTGCATAAGTCCAGTTAGAAAACCGATGCGTTGTGGACCAACACGCCCTTGCTTGTTCCACGGTCAACGAGCGGCCGTGCGATCGTCGGGGGGCACTTCAGACGGCACGCCGGTCTTGACGATGTAGCGGACCGCGGCGGCCAGTAGAAAAAGCCATTGGGCGGCCATCGCGCAGCCGACCTGCCACTGGCCGCCGGCGCCGGCGCCGTAAGAATGGAGTCCGCTGCCCAACAGAAAATTCACGCCGTACCAGGTGAACAGAACGGCCGTCGCCCCGAGCACGGCGGCCAGGGCCATGCCGAAATCGCCGGCCCAGCCGACGTGCCGCGCATGGACGATCGCAAGGTAAACCAGCAGCGAGATCAGGGCCCAGACCTCTTTTGGGTCCCAACCCCAAAAGCGGCCCCAGGCCTTGTCGGCCCAAAGCGCGCCGAGGATCGTGCCGGCGGCCAAAAGCAGGATCGTGATTTGAATGGCGGTGTACGTGAACCGGGCCAGCAGGCGGCACGCCTCGGGCGGACGCTCCTTCTCGTAGCGGCCGAACAGATAATAGCCCAAGGCGATGTCGCCCAAGATCAGAGCAATCGCGGCCGAGGCATAGCTGGCCATGATCGTCACCACGTGGACGGCGAGCCAAAAATTGTCGCGCAAGATCGGCGCAACCGAGCCGATGTTCCGGTGCATCACGGTTGCCGGGGCGTAATAGGCCAGCACCATCGCCACGAAGCTCACCACCGCGCCGGCCAAAACAAACGGCCGCCGCCGCAAGTACTCCTCACACTCCGTGTGAGCCTGGCTTGCCCCGTTATACTCCTCACACTCCGTGTGAGGATTGTGCTTACCATCACCATACACCTCACACCTCGCGCGATCTTTCAACTCGCCGCCGTTTCCTCTCGCGGAGCGAGAGGAGCGCTTCGATACTGCCAACGGCTTCAGTCCGAACCACAGTCCCAACAGAGCCGCGTAGAGCGCGACGAAGACGACGGTCTCGAACATACCCGTTAGCGGCACCAGGCCGGTGATGTAGCCGCGGAGACCAAGGCCTGCGGTCGTGAACGCCTCGGCCGCCAGCAAAACCGCGACCCCGATCCAAAACATCGGCCGACGAAAACGCCCGACGGCCGATAGCAGGAAAATCGTCGCCGCCAAACTCACCATCCACGCCCAAAAGAACGGATTGAGGCGGTTGTAAAACACCTCGGCACTGGTCGAGCCGGACGGCGGATAGGCCGTGGCACGGAGCACGTCGTCGTCGCGGCTTTCGAGCGGCAGCCGCTCGCGCAGCGGTTCGATTCGCCGTCCAAGCATAAGGACAGCATGCGCGAAGTCGATTGCCGCGTCGTTGAATCGGGCGGAACGATCCGCCGATTTCTTGTCGAGGTAGGCGGCTTTCAATCGAGCCCAGGCCTCGCGGACCGATTTGAGTTCCGGCTGCGGATACGCGGCCGTCAGGGCGTCGGAACCGTAAATCATCGCCTGAAAGCTGAGCCACGGCGAGGCGTCGTCGTCGGGCGAGCGGTCTTCTTCCAACGCCGCGCAGTCGAGCGCGGGCACAAGCCGCAACGTTTCGCCATTGTCATAGAGAGCTAGTTGCAACTGTTCGGTCTGCCGCCGCAAATCCGCCGCCATCGCCGCGATCGGCCGGTCGTCGGACTTGGCCAGCCGCGCAGCCGACGGCTCGACCGCATGGGCGAAAGCCGTCACCAGAGGCTCGACCTTGCGCAGGTCGAAATCGCTTCCGTGCATCTCGGCGATCATTTTTTGCAAGGCGTCGCCGCTGGCGACCATTTCCTGACGCAGTTGTGCGTCGCGGTTGATCCCTTCGGACACGGCCAGCGTGCCGGCCAGTTGGCGCCAGGCCTTCGCGGCCGAATGAACGCGGGCGAAAAAACGCCGGGGCGCGTCTTTCGGCGCACGCGGATCGTAGGTCAACGCTCGAAACGCACCGTAGGCGTCGACCAGCGTTTTGATCTTCTTGTCCAATCGCGTCAGCCGGAAACTTTTTCCCTCGGCCGCGGCGCGCTGTTGCAGTTCAGCGTAACGCCGACCCAGTTCGGCGGAATTTTCGACATAGGCCGGCGACGCATAGCGCAGCCGCCGCCCTTGCGAATCGAAAAGCGGCAAAGCAAGCACGTCGCGGCGCAAGGCGGGATCGTCGGCCTTCAAAAAGTCCGCCGCGTCCCACCGTTCGGGCTCGGCCAGCCAGCTTAAGAGCAGCTCGTTGGCGTTGAACTTTCGCGGCGGCGCGTCGCCCAGGGCAAGCACCGGATCCGCACGGCCGCAGATCGCCTCGGCGGTTTCGCGGGCGAACGTGTCCAGCGGCACAATTCGGCCCGCGCCAAACGCCGGCATGCGTTGCAAAGCGTTCCAATCGAGCGGCGCAGCGTCGTCCGCCCGACAAACGCCGGTTACGAGCAACGGCAATAGCAGCAGCGTGCGGCGCATCATATTTTGGCAAAAAAACGGCGCAGATAGTAAACCATGCCAATGCCGACGACGATCATTACGCTGCCGACATGCTTCAGCACGCGGCCGGGATCGTAATTCACGTCGAACCGCGACAAATAAATGCGTCCCCGGCTGCGATCGCTGCCGGCAATCTGGTCGAACTCGGCCGTGCCGGGCCGCAGCGCCGGCTCGAAACTCGACTGGAACAGCCGATAAGTGCGGCCGGTCTGCGGATCGGTGAAATCGATCGGCGCATTGAGCGTAATCAGCACGTTTTCGGCCAATTTTCGCGGCGGGTCGCTGCGGTCGAGAAAATCGACCAGGCTCGAATAGTGCGAGGCCATGCTTGCGCCGGGGTCGAGTTTGCGGCGAAAACGATGCAAGTAGACCTGAAAGCCCAGTTCGAAATGAGACGAATCGTCCAAGTAGGCGCGTCCGGCGGCATGGCCCTCGAAAACGGGCAGTTGGGCCTCGACGCCGGCCTGCTGCGTCAGCAGACAGCCGCCGAGCAAAACGAGGATGCCGAGGTGCGCGACCAAAAAGCCCGTCTGCCGCCGACGCCAAGGGAAACGAATCGCCAGCGCGCCGATCACGTTGGCGGCCAGCAGGGCGTTGAGCGCGGCGAACCATCCGCTTCGATAGACGGCCGATTGCGCCGCGGCGGCGCCGTGTTGTTTTTCGACCAGCGTGGCCCAGGCAAGCACCGCGGCATAGACGCCGATCAGCACGACGGCCAATTGCAACGAGGCCAAGGCTCGGAACGCGCCCGACGGCCAACGCCGCACGGACGATCGAATCGCCGATTGAAGGCGGTTTGGCGTCATAAGCAGGTAGGAGAGCGAAAGAAGAACACGCAGATGCACACGTCGCTGAAATCAACGGTATCGATCATACCCTGCGTCTTCCTCTGAGTCGTCCGAAAGAAACTGTCGGTAGGCTGCGTCTTGCCATGCAGAATCTTCAGAGTCCGTATCTACAAAAACGACCACGGTTGCTGTTCCCTTGGTGGGCAAAGCCGAAACAACTTCCGGTGGAAGTTCTAATGTGCGACTGCCTGTTAACTCAGCAATAAATTCGATGGTTCTGGTCATAATTTAATGATACCGCGGTCAAACGTTCTCGACAAGAAGGACAAGCGATGCGACTATCGTTCGACGCCGCGCCGATAAACGCTTGGCGTCGAGTCGCTCCAGCCGACTGCCGGCACGTCGGGGACCATGACGAGAATTTCCACGCGGCGGTTTTTCTGACGATCGGCAGGCGTCGCGTTCGACGCAATCGGCTGCTGCGCGCCGAAGCCGGCGACGGCCATGCGCCGTTCGGGCAGGCCGGCTTTTTTCATGCGGTCGGCGACGGCCAGCGCTCGGGCCGCGCTCAAGTGGAAGTTGTTCGGATATTTTTCTCGCACTTCGCGGCCGGCAATCCGCCGATCGTCGGTATGGCCGGCGACCATGATGCGCGTCTCGCCCGCCGCGGGCGACTTCAACACGCCGACCAGTTCGTCCAAGAGCCGCTCGGCGCCCGGCTTGAGCGAGGCCTGGCCGGCGTCGAAAAGAATGTCGGTATCGAGCTTGCTCACTCCGGTTTCTGGA
>CAYMQL010000276.1:0-2273 GCA_964392255.1 uncultured Planctomycetaceae bacterium
CATGTCCACACTTTTTCAACCCCCAGGTACGCTTCCGCCGGATGAACCTTATTTATGTCCCCATCCGTCGTCGATGCCGTTCAGCCGCGTGCTCAGGCGGCGCTGTGCAGCAGCCCGTTTTATGAGTTGCGCGATTTGCATGTCGAGCAGCGCGGGGATGCGCTGCTGTTGTCGGGCAACGTATCGAGTTTCTATCACAAACAACTAGCCCAGGAGGTTGTGCGCTCCGTCGGCGCGGGCATCAAGGTTGTCAACTCGGTTCAGGTCGAGAGCGGGGAAGCCGTCGATTAGCGTTGCGACTGCGGCGGCCGTTCCCGGGAAATTGGTTTTTCGCGCTTTGAGTCCGGCGGCGGTGCTTTCAGGGATACGACGCGTTCCCCCAGCCGGGACAAGGAGGTTGCCGTGCGACGTCGGTCGTCGCCGGAGTAGGGAAACAGTAATCCGGTCGTCGACGAGGAGGTCACCATGGAAGACTTGAAGCTTCGCAAAAGCATGAGGCGGAAGCTCGAAAAAGTGCTGCCGGAAACGCTGGAAGAAGCCGAGGAACTGGCCGCTTCGATCGAGCGGGCCGTACAGCGCGAGACCGGCCGCGGCGTGAACGATCTGACGGTCGAGATCAGTCCGCAGGGCGTCTTGTTGCGCGGACGTTGCACCTCGTACTACACCAAGCAGCTTGCCCAACACGCCGCGATGAGCATGCCGGGCGGAGAACGGCTGATCAACAGCATCGAGGTTTCGTAACTGCGCCGCTCGACGGCTTTTTTGCCTGCGTCTGCCAGCTTTGCCTGCTCCCGGCATTACGGCCTGCATTTTTTGCGTTACGGTTGGCGCCGGCTTACCCACCGTGCATCATGTGGCATGGAATCCCTCCCTGCCATTCCCACCTTGCAAAGAGCCCCGCTATGAAAAATGCCATGATGTCTTTGCGTCGCTATGCGTTGATGATCGGCCTGTTTCTGGTTAGTGCTCCATGCTGCGCTAGGGCGACGACTTTCTATCTATCGCCCGAAGGCAACGACGCATGGTCGGGAAAACGGGAGCGGCCGAGCGCCGACGGCAACGACGGACCGTTGGCTTCGCCGGCGGGCGCTCGGGACGCTGTGCGGCGATTAAAGGCCGCCGGGCCGTTGAAGGAACCGGTCCACGTCCGAGCGGCGGCCGGCGTCTACACGCTTGCAGACACGCTGGTTTTCGAGCCGCAAGACAGCGGCACGGCCGAAGCTCCGATTATTTACGAAGCTGCCGAGGGCGCCCGGCCGGTATTCACCGGCGGGCAGAAGATCGAAGGCTTTGCCCCGGTCGAAGGCGGGCGTTGGAAGGTCCGTCTGCCCGAGGTCGCGTCGGGCAAGCGGTATTTCGAGGATTTATACGTCAACGGGCGCCGCGCCGTCCGCGCCCGATCGCCCAACGAATTGTGGTTTCATATTCGGGGTTTGGCCGGCGAATTCATTCATCCCGTGACCGGAAAGAAAGAAACCTTGGCCCGCCAATCGTTTCTTGCCGATCCGCAGGAAATCGCCCCTTTGGCGGCTTTGCCCAAAGAGAATCTGAACGACGCGGTGGTCGTGGCTTATTTTTCCTGGAACAATTCCATCTCCAGAGCAGCCGCCGTCGACCCGCAAACCGGACTGGTCGTTCTGACCGGCGAAGTGCCGTGGAAGTTCGAGATGAAGTTCCAGGGCTGGGGGCCTTCGACACGGTATCACATCGAAAACATCGAAGCCGCGCTTGATGCGCCCGGCGAATGGCATCTGCAACGCAACGGCGACCTTTCCTACATTCCGCTTCCGGGAGAGAATCCCGCGAAAGCCGAAGTGATCGCCCCGGCGGTCGGAGAATTGCTGCGGTTGGCCGGCGATCCCAAGGCCGGCCGCTTCGTCGAACACCTATGCTTCAAGGGTTTGAGTTTTCAGCACAGCCGTTGTGAATTGCCGCAAGAAGGTTTCAACGCACCTCAAGCTGCGGTCGGCCTGCCCGCGGCCATCGTCGCCGAAGGGGCGCGGCACGTGACAATCGCAAACGGCGAAGTGCGACACACGGGCGGCTACGCAATTTGGTTCGGTCGCGGCTGCCAAGACTGCCGCGTCGAGCGATGCCTGATCGAGGATATGGGCGGCGGCGGCATCCGCATCGGTCAGGCTCATGGAAATGCGAACCCTTCCGGTCCCGACGCGACGGGGCATTGCGTGGTCGACAACAACATCATCCGCGGGGGCGGATTTCTCGACCGCGGGGCCGTCGGCGTCTGGATTGGCGACAGCGGCTATAACCGG
>CAYMQL010000276.1:2283-4494 GCA_964392255.1 uncultured Planctomycetaceae bacterium
GGATCACGCACAACGACATCGCCGACTTTCGATACACCGGCGTCTCGGTCGGCTGGCGATGGGGATACGGCCCCAGCGAAGCACATCACAATCGAATCGACTTCAACCACATCCATCACATCGGTTGGGGCGTGCTCAGCGACATGGGCGGCGTGTATACCCTCGGCGTTTCGCCCGGCACAACCGTGAGCAACAACGTCGTCCACGACGTCAATTCCTACGGCTACGGCGGATGGGGACTGTATAACGACGAGGGCAGCTCCGGGATCGTCATGGAGAACAATCTGGTCTATAACACGAAGACAGGCGGGTATCATCAGCACTACGGCCGCGAGAACATCATCCGCAACAATATCTTTGCCTTCGGCCGCCAGAATCAGTTGCAGCGGACCCGCGTCGAAAACCATCTTTCCTTTACTTTCAATCGGAACATCGTCTATTTCAGCGGCGGTCCCTTGCTGGCCGGCGACTGGAAGGGCGGCCATGCGAAGCGCGAGAAAAATCTGTACTACGACGCCTCGGGGGCCCCGGTGATGTTCAACGCGATGGACCTTGCCGCCTGGCAGGCCTCGGGCGAGGAATCAGGATCGATCGTCGCCGATCCGAAATTCATCGACGCGGCCAAGTATGATTTCCGTCTGCGGCCCGATTCGCCGGCAGGCAAGATCGGCTTCGAGCCGTTCGACTACACGAAGGCCGGGGTATATGGCGACGCCGCATGGGTGAAGAAGGCGGCGTCGATCAGCTATCCGCCGATGCGCCCGACTCCGCTTGCGACGCCGCCTTGACCCGGCGTATGCAATCGGCCACCTCGCCGCGCTCCAATGCGGCCTCGAACTCGGCCATGTCGCCGTACAGGGCGTGGCTGAGGAACTTGACTGCCCAGTTGTGGCTCAGCGGACTGATGGAAATGACCGCCGCGCCGTGCTGGTAGGCCTCCCACATCTCGATGGCTGTGCCCATCGAGGCCTCGGGCACGAAGGCCAACAGGACGTCGACTTCGCGGCACATCCGATTGTGGTGAAAAAACAAGTCGCGGCCCGTTCGGTCGTCGTAGCCCAACGAGCCGGCGTGATTGCCGCGCGGATCGTAAATCTCGGCGTCCGAAAAATGCTGTTCGAGCAGTCGGGCGATGTGGGCGCGGTAGTCTTGGTCGTGGACGCGTTTTTGGGCGTGCGAGCCCTGCATGATGCCGGCCAGAAAGAATCGCATGATCAAAGTCAAAGGGTGAAACGTCGGTTGCTCTTGTTCTCACGATAAACCGGCCGCGTTCGTTCGCAAACCCCCGCTGGGGAGCCTCTCGGAAACTGTCGGCCAGCAGGTCTGGCGGGATTGGGCGAAAATCGTTAAACTTAGGGGGTCGACAAGCAGAAAACCCGATCGAGGGATGCAAATGGCTCGTAAGATACTGAATCGCAAGGAGTTGCGCAACGAGAACGACGCGGCCGAAAAGGCCGAAGGCAAAGCCAAGCCGGCGGCGAAAAAGGCCCCCGCTAAGCGCAAAAGCCGTGCCAAAGTGGCCAAAGAGGTCCGCCTGAAGGCTTTTTGGGGCGTCTTCAACCAGTCGCTGCGCCGCATTTCGCTGTTCGAGTACAGCCAGCGTCAACAGGCCGACAAAAAAGCCGCAGACCTGACCGAGTCGCAGAAGACCCCGCACTTCGTGCAGCTTGTAAAAGAGGTTATTGAAGAGTAAAGGCAATCCAGCTTTCCGTCGGAATCACCTTGGTCGGAATGCCGACGCCTTCTTGATCCATAAATGGGTTGGCGTCGGAGTCCGAAAGCCCGACCGCCGGAAAGCATACTCCGCACTATGTGGCTGGCCACTCTCGCGCTTCTGACGCTCTCGAACGTATTTATGACCTTCGCCTGGTATGGTCATCTGCGACACAAGCAGGCGGCCCTGTGGCTGGCCATTCTTGTCAGTTGGCTGATCGCGTTTGTCGAGTACTGCTTTCAAGTGCCCGCCAATCGCCTGGGCCACAACGCCGGCATCACGGCTGCCCAACTCAAGACGATTCAGGAAGTGATTACGCTGTCGGTTTTTTGCGGCTTCGCGGTGTTTTACCTAAAGGAGCCGCTAAAATGGAACTATCTGCTGGGCTTCGGCTTGATTGCCGCCGGTGCGTTGTGCGTTTTTGCGCCCTGGCAGGCGCTCAACCGCTAAGGGACGCGGTTTCAAAAAAGCCCGGATTGGGCTGAAACGGTGGCGCG
>CAYMQL010000277.1:0-4490 GCA_964392255.1 uncultured Planctomycetaceae bacterium
CTCCTCGGCCACCGGATTGACAAGCGTTCCGATCCGATCGATCGACGCCGAAACGACGTCGCCGGGCTGGAGAAATCGCTTGGGCGAGCGGGCGAAGCCGACGCCGTGCGGCGTGCCCGTGAAAATCACCGTGCCCGGCAGCAGCGTCGTGCTGCCGCTGAGGAATTCGATCAGCGTCGGCACGTCGAAAATCATGTCGTCGGTGTTCCAGTCCTGGAGCACTTCGCCGTTGATGTCGAGCTTCATGGCCAAGGCGTTTGGATTTGGGATTTCGTCGGCGGTGACCAGACAGGGCCCCATCGGCGCGAACGTGTCGAACGATTTGCCGCGGCACCATTGGCTCGATCCCCAAATGCCCTGCCAATCGCGGGCGCTGACGTCGTTGGCGCAGGTATAGCCCAGCACGTAGTCTAGCGCCCGATCGCGCGGGACGTTTTTGCAGCGGCGGCCGATCACAACCGCCAACTCGCATTCGTAGTCCACCTCGTCGCTTCGCAGGCGCCGCGGCAGCAAGATCGGATCGCCCGGGTTTTGCAACGCGGTGGTCGCCTTCAGGAAAAGCACGGGAAACTTGGGGATCGGCATGTTGCCTTCGGCGGCGTGGCGTCGGTAGTTCAAGCCGATGCACAGCAGATTGCGGGGCTCGACCGGAGCGAGCAGCTTGGTTACGGTCGCCGGAACGTCGGTTGGGCGAGGATTGTCGAAAAGGTCGCCCGATAGCTCGACGGCCGCCCCGTCCTCGCGCAACGACGCATATTTCACCAGTCCGCTTGGGTCCGAGTATCGAATGATTTTCATGGTTTGCAGGCCCCTTTCCGTGGTTTTATCCCGGCGGCCAGCCCAGCTTTCGGCCGGCCAACATGTGGAAATGAAGGTGCATGACTTCCTGTCCGGCGTCGCGGCCGCAGTTGGTGACGACCCGATACCCGTTGACCAACCCCAGCCTCGCTGCGATGGTCCGCATGGCCGCAAACAGATGTCCGACCGTCTCGGCGTCGGACTCCTGCACGTCGTCGACCGATGCAATGGGGCGTTTGGGAATCACGACCAGATGCGTGGGCGCGGCCGGATGGATGTCTTCGAACGCAATGCAGTGTTCGTCCTCGTAGACGATCGTTGCCGGTATTTCGCGGTCGATAATGCGTTGAAAAACGTTTTTTTCCACCATGATTCAAACCCTCCCGGCTGCCAGTATATCAGCGTCCCTGTTACAATAGAACCCGGACTTGCCAATTGGTTTGCTCGCTTGCACAGGCAAGATGCCAACTCAATGAAAATTGGTTCGACGTTGCGGAAAGGCGCTACGTGTCTGAACGACCGCTGCAAAATGTTCGGGTGATGGTTACGCGGCCCTGCGATCCGGGCGATTCGCTGGCCGAGCGGCTTCGCCGACTCGGGGCCGAGGTCGTCGTGCAGCCCGCCATCTGCATCGGTCCGCCGCCGGATTGGCGGCCGGTCGATGAGGCCCTCGGCCGACTCGCCGAGTTCGATTGGCTGGTGTTTTCGAGCGCCAACGGCGTTCGCGGTCTATTGGATCGGATTCAGTCGGGGCAAACGCCTCTGTTGTTGCAACAGGCCTCGCCGCGTCTGAAACTGGCGGCTATCGGGCCGGGCACCGCCGACGAATTGGCTCGCCGTGGGCTTCGGGCCGATCTTGTGCCCGACGAGTTCCGCGCCGAGCGATTGGCCGAGTCGCTGGCGCCGCATGCGGCGGGGCGGCGTTTTTTGTTGATTCGAGCCAGTCGCGGCCGCGAGGCGTTGGCCGAAGGGCTTGCGGCGGCCGGCGGCGCGGTCGAGCAGATTGTCGTCTATTCGAGCACCGACGTGGATCGGCCCGATCCCAACGTTGCCGCTCAGCTTCGCGCCGGGCGGATCGATTGGATTACCGTAAGCAGTTCGGCGATTGCCCGATCGCTGGCGCGCATGTTCGGCGACGACCTGCACAAGGCCAAGCTGGCGAGCATCAGCCCGTTGACCTCCGACGCGCTCCGCGAGTTGGGCTATGCCCCCGCGGCCGAGGCCGCCGAATATACGATGGAGGGGCTGGCGGCGGCGATTCGGGACCGGATCGACGAATTGGACTGAGCGCGGCCCCCGTATTTTCATCGCCCATTGCTGGAAACGGGTGCGGGTTGCGTCGTTTGCGACTCCCCTTGCATGGCGGCGGTTATTGGATATATTGAGAGTTTCTGACTATTTGCCGGTAGCATATTGCCCCTAGCGGAGAGAGCGTTGCATGTCCCAAGTATGCGAAATCTGCGGAAAGAAGCCCGTTTTGGGCAATCAGGTAACCCATCGCGGTAAAGCTAAGTACCTCGGCGGAGTGGGAACCAAGGTGACCGGCATCAGCCGGCGGAAGTTCCGCCCGAACTTGCAGCGGGTTCACGTTAGCACCCCCAACGGAACGCACAAGACAATGCGCGTCTGCACCCAGTGCATTCGCAGCGGCGCCGTGACCAAGCGAGTCCACCGCAGCCCGTTCAAGCTGCCCAAGGCGGCCCCGGCAAAGTGAAGTGGCTAGTGGCTAGTGGCTAGTGGCTAGTGGTTAGTGTCCGACCATGATTAATGTCGTGCGTGCCGTTAGGTCGGCAGTTGCACACCCACTCACAGGGACGGCAGTGCAACTGCCTGCCCAACATTCAAAAAATATAACTTGGCAAGGTACTGCCACTAGCCACTCGCCACTAACCACTAGCCACTCTCATGTCGATCTCACGCGCCGAAGTTGAAAAGGTGTCGCTGCTGGCACGGCTGGCCCTTTCGGAAGAAGAACTCGACCGAATGACCGACCAGATGGGCGAGATTCTCGGCTACGTCGATCTGTTGTCGGAACTGGATACCGAGCGGATCGAGCCGATGGCCCATGCCTTGGACGTGGCCAACGTGTTTCGCGACGACGCGGCCCGGCCCAGCCTGGATCGTGAGGCGGCGCTGGCCAACGCCCCGCGTCGCGACGACGAATGCTATCTGGTTCCGGCCGTGCTGGGCGAAGGGTGAATCGTTTTCAGTTGTCAGTCGTCAGTTGTCAGTTTTCAGTTATGAGGCCGTTGGTCCGTCACTGCTCGGATATGTTCCGCTTGACAACTGACAACTGAAAACTGAAAACTGACGACTGAAAACTTTCCATGCTCCATCTCACCGCCGCTGAACTGATCCGACAGCTTGCCGCGGGCGAAATCACCGCGGCCGAGTTGACGCGCGCGTATCTCGACCGAATCGCGCAATGCGACGGCACCGTGCGGGCGTTTCTGCGGGTCGATTCCGAGGCGGCCCTGGCTCGGGCCGAGGACATCGACCGCCGTCGCAAGGCCGGCAAGCCGCTCGGGCCGCTGGCCGGGCTGCCCGTGGCCGTCAAAGACGTGCTCTGCACGCAAGGCGAACCGACCACCTGCGCCTCGCGAATGTTGGAGCAGTTCCGCCCGCCGTATGACGCAACGGTCGTTGCGAAATTGAAGGCGGCCGACGCCGTTCTGATCGGCCGGACGAATATGGACGAGTTCGCCATGGGCGGCTCGAACGAAAACTCCGCCTTTTATCCCACGCATAATCCCTGGGACTTGGATCGCGTGCCCGGCGGGTCGAGCGGCGGATCGGCCGCCGCCGTGGCAGCAAGAATGGCTCCGCTGGCCGTCGGCAGCGACACTGGCGGCTCGATCCGGGCGCCGGCCGGCTTGTGCGGCGTTTCGGGCATGAAGCCGACCTACGGCCGCGTCAGCCGCTATGGGCTGGTGGCCTTCGCCAGCAGTCTCGACCAGGTCGGCCCGTTCGGTCAAACTGCCGAAGACTGCGCATTGCTGTTGGAGGTGCTGGCCGGACACGACCCGCTGGATTCCACGTCGATCGACCTGCCCGTGCCAAAATACACGGAAACAGTCGGCCTGCCGTTGGACGGTTTGCGGCTCGGCTTGGTCCGCGAACATTTCGGCCAGGGGCTCGACGCCGAAGTTGAAGCGGCGGTACGCGAGGCGGTTCGCGTCTACCAGTCGCTGGGCGCGACGGTTCAAGAGCTTTCGATGCCGCACAGCAAGTACGCCGTGGCGACGTACTACATCATCGCCCCGTGCGAGGCCTCGAGCAATCTGGCCCGATACGACGGCGTGCATTACGGCTATCGTGCCGGGGCGGGTCAGGGGCCGGGGGCCAGGGGGCAGGGGTCAGATTCTTCTGCCCACAATCAACAATCATCAATCATCAATCAACAATCCGCCGACAACGCCTTGATCCGCATGTACCGCCAGAGCCGCTCCGAGGGTTCAAACCACTTCGGGGATCGGGTGGCCTTCGACCAGGTATTGGGGCCTGCCCGTCGGGTCGGTGAGGGTGGTGCGGCCGACGTCGATACCGAGGGTGTGGTATAGAGTGGCGACCACGTCGGCGAAGTGCACGGGACGGTCCTTGGCATACTCGCCGAGGCGGTTGGTGGAGCCGATGACCTGGCCGGTGCGCAGCCCACCGCCCGCCAGCAGCGCGCAACTCACAGGCGACCAGTG
>CAYMQL010000278.1:0-4480 GCA_964392255.1 uncultured Planctomycetaceae bacterium
CCGTGAAATCAGGTGCGTGCAAGCACGCACCCTACGGATTTGGAGCTTTCCGCAATAGATGCTTATTGGGGCTTGTTTTTTCAGCGTTAGCGCTGCTTGCGTCGGCCTCGGCGATTTCGGCCGACGACGGCATCCGTCAACCGGGTTCGACGCTGACGTCGGAAACGATTCAGGCCAGTCGGTTGGCCGATGCGGACATCGAGCCGATCAAAGTGGGCGGCGAGGCCGTCGCGTCAAACGCAACGAAGCCGAAGACGGGCGTACCGACGCCTGCGAAGCGCAAGAAGCCCGCCGTGCTGGAACAAGAGCCTCGCACTTTCGCAGCGGAACAACCGGCGGCGGCCAAAGCCAAAACGGCCGACGACGCCTTGAGTCCGATTCCCGACGCGATGGAAGGCGGACCGATCAGCGTCGAGGCGGCCAGTTTTCAGGGCGTCGTTCCCGGCCGGTCGACAAAGGCTGATGTGGCAAAAGCCTGGGGCAAACCGCAAGATAGCGCCGAACGCGACGGCGAGATCGTGCAGTTGTATTCGGTCGAGCCGTTTCGCCGCGTCGAAGTGAGCTACCACAGCGACAAGGTGTTGTCGATTTTGGTGCGGTTCGACCGTGCGTTTCCGGCCGACGCGATGGCCAAGCAGCTCGACCTGGCCACGATACGTCCGGTGTTGGTCTCGAACGAGTTGGGCGAGGTGCTCGGTTTGGCGTATCCCGAGCGAGGCGTGCTGTTTGCCTTTGAGTCGAGCGATGAGCCGGGCAAGCCGTCGATGAAAGTCGCCCAATTGGTGCTCGAACCGATTTCGGCCGAGGCGTTCGTGCTTCGCGCCGAGACCACGCTGGAAAGCCGCTACGACCTGAGCGTTCGCGATTTGGAACAGGCTCTGTCGCTCGAACCCGAGAACGCCCGGGCGCATTGGTTGCACAGCCGGGTGCTGATGGCGATGGAGCAGTACGAGAAGGCGGCGGCCGCGGCCGGCGAGGCGATACGGCTCGATCCGGAGAATCCGCACTACCGCGTGACCCGCATCCAAACGCTGGCCCAGATGGGACGTTTGTCCGAGGCGCTTCAAGAGGCGAAAGATGCGATCGAGACCTGCGAAAAACGGCCGCACGTGAAGGCCCGCGTCCTGTGTTTGACCGGCGACCTGTTGGCCTCGGGGCCGAAGCCCGACTATCAGCAGGCCCTTGCGTTCCACACCCAGGCGTTGCAGCTTGCCGATTCACTGACCGACAATCCGCATCCGGCGATTCGGGTAGCGGCCAAGGAAGCGTTGCTCGACGCCCATTTGGGCGCGGCTCACGACATTGCCTGGGGCGAGTGGAAGGAAAAGGAAAAGGCCGTTGCCCGCTGGATCGAGCAAGCGCTGGCCGTGGCTCGCGACCTTGTCGACGAAGAAGGCGGCAGCGAAGCGCTGGTCTTGCGCGTTTACGTTCGCGCGATGGCGGCCTATGTAAATCTTCGAGGACAAATCAATCCCGAAGCGACCGCCAAGGCGCTGGTCGGCACGGGCGACTCGTTGATTGCCGCCACGGGCGACCCGATCCGCCGGGCTCGGATTCAGTGGGACGTGGGTTTGGCCCTGTACGATGCGCTTCAGGTTTGCCAGATGCGGTCCGATGCGGAGCACGCCCTGCAATGCGGCGAAAAGGCGGCCGAGTATCTCGAACAGGCCAATCAGGTGAAAACAACGCCCTCGTCCGCGTATCTGCTGGGGCGGCTGTACTTCCGTCTTGGCACGATCCACGCCCTGCGCGAAGGCGATCACAACGCCGCCGTCGCGTGGTTCGACAAGGCCGTCCCGCTGTTGGAACGAATGCCGTCGAGCGGGCTAGCCGCGAATCCCAGCCGGCACGGCGAATCGTTTGTCAGCATGGGCGTGTCCTATTGGGAGGTCGGCCAGCAGAAAAAAGCCATCGCATTGACCGAAAAAGGCATCCGATGGATGGAACGCGCCGTGGTCGCCGGCACGGTCGAACGCCCGTCGCTGGCCGTTCCCTACAGCAATCTCGCCGCCATGCACCGCAAACTCGGCGCCGACGACGAGGCCGAACGCTATCAGGCGATGGCCGGCCGCGTGAAGAGCGAGACGATGAAGTAGGGGAGAGTGGAGAGGGGAGAGTGGAGAGGGGAGAGAGAAACAGGGCGTTCTTTTTGACCGTGAAGCGGTGGCAGACATTAGCCAGCCCGCATTTCTCACCAACACGTAGGGTGCGTGCTTGCACGCACCCATTACGCGCTACCGTTCTGCGGAACTTGACGTGGCCACCTGACGACGTAGTGCATCGATCTCGCGACGCAACACGTCAAGCTCCAGGCAAAACCGCTCCACGTCGCGGCAGGCATCGTCGACGCGGGCGAAAACGCCGCCGGCAGCCGCCGCATCGCGCCAGCCTGCCGCAAGCCGATCGATCTCGGACTGCAACCCGCGGCGCAGACGCCGACAGAACGCCCACAACAGAATCAGACACCAAAGGACCAGCCAAAACCCGGCCGAGAGGTAAAAATCCAGGCCGTACACGGGCGACGGATCTTGGGCCAGCCAGGAATCGTAGAAAAAATTCTTGCCCAGGCGGTACAACAGCGTCGCAAGCATCGCCAATAGCAGCGTTTCGTAGAAGAAGCGTGCGAACCAACCGCTCTGTTGTTTTGCGACGCGGGCCGCCAGCGACTGCAACTCGCCGGCCGCTCGTGCGACGAACCCGGCAGCGGCCGATTCCGCCTCGGCGGCGGCCTGATCGAGAAAGGTAGGGCAGGCATCCTTGCCTGCCCAAGACAGGCCCGAGGGCCCGTCCAGCAGCTCGGCATCGGCGGCATAGCCTTGAACGATGATTGCGGCCTTGCGCAGCTCGGTCGGATCGAAGCCGGCGGCGGCCGCGCGATCGACGCCGCGTTCGGCATCGCGCTGCCGGCTGCGGCCCCGCCAGGTGCGCACGCCTTCGAGCGCGCCCCAAAGGGCCATTTGGGCCGGCGTGCGGGCGCGGTAGAGCAACGCCCCGGAAAGTAAACCGCCAACGCCTTGATACGCGCGCAGCACCAGCGAAAACGGACTGAGCCCCCAGCGCGACGCCGTCTGTCCGAGCAGCCGGTTCTCCCATTGCCGGCGGCTGGCGAGCAATTCGGCCCGCATCCGATCGGCCCATTGCGAGGCCAGGACGGCGCGCTGCTGGTCGATCGCGGATTGCAGTTCCCGCACGCGCGGCAGCGAGGGATCGATCCACCGGCGGCAGGCGTCGAGGGCGTCGGCCGCAAGATCGAGCAAATTCGCCCGCCGAATGCGGTTTGCGGCCGTGCCGGCCATCTGCCGCGTGAGCAAATCGAGCAGGTCGGCGAACTCGCCTCGCGGCTGCAAACCGGCCTGAGCGTCGGCCAGCGCACGGAGCGAATCGACGCGATAAATATGAGCGGTCTCCGCCGGTCCCCTCTCTCTTTGGGCGAGGGTTAGAGCGAGGGCTTGCGTTGCGACAGCAGATAGTTCGGCAGCCGCGCCGGGAGTGCGCATTTGCTGCAATCCGATTTCGCCGGCCAGCACCCGGCGCCAATCGTCGCGGATATCGTCGTCTTGCTCGGCATGGGTTTGTACAAACACCACCGTTGCGCCCGGCGCCGCCGCGGCCAGCTCCGCAGACACACGCGCGCTGCGATATTTCTGTTGCGTCGCCGTAACCAGCAGCACATCGCACTTCGGCAGAATCGCCCGAAGCCGCGCCAGATTGTCGGAAAGGGACGAGGGATGGGAAGCGTGGGCCGGGAACTCGCCGACATCCACGGCTGTCCCCTCATTCTCCTCTTCCGTCGTGTCCGGATCGGGGCAATCGATCAACACCAAATCGCCGAGCGCCGGCAGGTCGCGCTGGATCAATTCGACGCCGGCCGGATCAATGCCGAGCATCTCGGGCGTTAGACCGGGCCGACAGACCAACGTCGGCCGCATGGTCGTCGGCCGCCGCCGGCCGGTGCGAAAGACCAAGGACCCCCCCAGCGCGTTGACCAGCGCGCTTTTGCCGGTGCCGCTGCCGCCGAGGGTGGCCACGACCAGCGGGGCCTCGATCCGCACGCGCAACGACGCCGCCCGCTCGGTCAACCGGCGCACGAGCGCCCGACATTTTTCGGCCGGTTGCCAGGGCGGCGCGCTTTCGGTCCAGCGGCGAAGTCGATCGACCAGGGCGTCAACCTCGGCCAGCAGTTCCAGATGAGCTAGTTCGGAGCGGGACATGGTTTCAGGATAACCAAGACGACCTTGGGCTGCCAGAGGCCTCTGGTGGTTAGTCCGCATTTCTCGCCACAGTTTATTGGCTCTCAGGTAAATAATGTCGCAATAGCCGGTGGCTGGGCTGCGCAAAATTGGCTTACGGGAGCGGGAAATTGGTATTGGCCTAAGGGTCGTGTTTTGTTCCATTATTGTGCAGTTTTTTGCAGCCGTTTATTGGATACTGCACTTTCTGAAAAAACGGCCGTAGGCCGTTGTGGCGAAAAAATCGTTCT
>CAYMQL010000279.1:0-4461 GCA_964392255.1 uncultured Planctomycetaceae bacterium
CATGATGGTGCCGACGTTCGCCTCAATGGCGGCCAGATAGCCCGGCAAGTGGATGCGCCGCAGCGTAGGCTCGTCGCATTCGGTGTTGCCCTGGTCAACGCCGCCGGTGGTGCCGCCGTCGCCCATGAAATGCTTGGCGCAGGCGACGACCGAGGTCGGATCGGCTAGACAGTTGCCCTGCAAGCCGCGAACGGCCGCGGCCGCCATCGGCGCGACGATCTCCGGGTCCTCGCCGTAGCTTTCATAAGACCTTCCCCAACGCATGTCCTGCACCACTGCGACGCACGGCGCGAACGCCCAGGGAATGCCCGTCGCACGCATCTCGATCGCCGTAACGCGTCCTTCTTTTTCGACCAGCGCGGGATTGCGCGTGGCGCCCATCGCCAGATTGTGCGGAAATATCACCGCGCCGACGACGTTGTTGTGCCCATGCACCGAGTCGACGCCGTAGATCATCGGAATCTTCAAGCGGGTTTTCAGCGCCCACGACTGGCATTCTTCGACGGCCTTTCTCCACGATGCCGCCGAGTTGTCGGCCGGATCGGAAGTGCCGCCGCTGAGAATCGAACCGAGACAATACTTCTCGATGTCCGAAATGTTTTTTGTAATGGCCGCCAGATCGACCTGGGTCATCTGGCCGATCTTTTCGTCCAGGGTCATTTGGCTTACCAGGGCCTCGACCTTGGCCTCAATGGACGCGTCGTCCGCGGGCGAATCGGCCTGCGCCGCCGAAATCAGAACGACAGTGATTGCCGAGAACAAACACAAACTCAAGCAGCGGCAGTAGGTGCTCATGATAACCTCGCGCGGGGTTGGGTGTATGATAATCGACATTTTATCCTTCCGCCCCCAAGATGCACAGTCGGGGGCCGTATCCGTAGCACAGGCCTCTTGCCTGGCATCCGGTCCCGACCGGTAGTTGTGGGCAATCCGTGATTTTGGTAGGCTTTAAGATTCAGACTTTGGCAAGGCATCCGGGTAGAAGTAGGAAAACTCCCGCCTGGACGACCCGCCCCGCTTCCATGTCAGAATCCAGCGACATTACTGCCGAACACGCCCGTACCGCGGCCCAAATCGAAGCGGACGTGGGCGTTGAACATATTGCCGAAGTCTATGCCCGTGCGCTGCTGGGCGCGGCCGAACCGGCTGGCCAGACCGCCTCGCTGGTCGAAGAGTTCGACGCGGTGGTGACCGAGGTTTTGGACCGTTTTCCGAAGTTGGAGGCGATTTTTGCCTCGGCCCTGGTCTCGCCCGAAGAAAAATCGGCCGTGATCGACCGCGTGCTGGGCGGCCGGGTCTCGCCGCTATTGGCCAACTTTCTGAAAGTCGTGGCCCGGCACGGCCGGCTCGATTGCCTGCGGGCCATCCACGTCCAAACCCACGCCCTGTACGACCAACTACGGAACCGCATCCCCGTGCGGCTGAGCACCGCCGTTCCGCTCAGTCCGGCCGCGGCAAAAAAAATCGCCGACAACCTGCGGGCCAAGCTCGGCGGCGAACCGATTTTCGAGCTTGAGACCGACCCGAACCTGATCGGCGGGGCCGTGCTCCGCGTCGGCGACACCGTCTACGACGGCTCGGTCGCCAACCAATTGCAAAACCTTCGCGAGCAGATGATTGAGAGGAGCGCCCATGAAATTCAAAGCCGACGAGATCGCTTCCGTCATTCAGCAGGAAATTGAGCAGTTCGAGTCGCGCATCGACGTCCGCGAGGTCGGCCGCGTGATCGAGGTGGGCGACGGCATCGCGCGCATCTATGGACTGTCCAATGTGATGGCCGGCGAAATGGTGGAATTTGCCGCCAAAACCGGCGCGGTCAGCGGTCTGGCCTTCAACCTCGAAGAAAACTCCGTCGGCTCGATCATCCTCGGCGACTTCCTTGCGATCAACGAGGGCGACGAGGTCCGAAGCACCGGCCGGCTGCTTTCCGTCCCGGTCGGCGACGCCGTCCTGGGCCGCGTGATCGATCCCTTGGGCAATCCGCTGGACGGCCGCGGCCCGGTTGTTACAACCGAGCGCCGGCTGGTCGAGTCGCTCGCCCCCGGAGTGGCCCAGCGACAGCCGGTCAACCAGCCGTTGCAGACCGGCATCAAGGCCATCGACGCGATGACGCCCATCGGACGCGGCCAGCGCGAATTGATCATCGGCGACCGCAAGACCGGCAAAACCGCGATCTGCATCGACACGATCCTCAACCAGAAAGACACCGGCGTCAAGTGTTTCTACGTGGCCATCGGTCAGAAGGACTCGACCGTCGCCGGCCTGATCGAGGTCCTGCGTCAATACGGCGCGATGGACTACACCACGGTTGTGGTGGCCGGGGCGAGCGATCCGGCCCCGCTGCAATACGTCGCCCCGTACGCCGGCTGCGCGATGGCCGAATATTTTACGTACAAGGGCCAGGATTCGCTCATCGTTTACGACGATCTGTCGAAGCAGGCCACCGCCTATCGGCAGATTTCGCTCCTGATGCGGCGTCCGCCGGGCCGCGAGGCCTATCCCGGCGATATTTTTTATTGCCATAGCCGGTTGCTCGAACGCGCCGCCAAGCTGAGCAGCGAACTGGGCGGCGGTTCGCTTACGGCCCTGCCGATTGTCGAAACGCTCGAAGGCGAGGTCTCGGCCTACATCCCGACAAACGTGATTTCGATCACCGACGGGCAGATTTATTTGCAGCCCGACCTATTCTTCGCCGGGCAGCGGCCCGCGATGAACGTGGGCATTTCCGTCTCGCGCGTCGGCGGTGCGGCCCAAGTGTCGGCCATGAAAAAAGTGGCCGGCGGTCTGCGGCTCGATCTGGCCGCCTTCCGCGAACTCGAGGCCTTTGCCCAACTGGGCACCGATCTGGACGCCGCCACACAGTCGCGGCTCGACCGCGGCTACCGCATGACTGAGCTATTGAAGCAGGGCCTTTGCCACCCGATGCACGTGACCGATCAGGTGCTGAGCATCTACACCGGCACGAAGGGCCATTTGGACAAGATTCCGTTGAACCAGGTCGCCGCCTGGGAGCAGGGCTTTTTGGACTTCATCCACGCCGAGAAAAAACAACTCTGGCAAAAGATCACCGACACGAACCAGCTCGACGACGCCGCAGCCGCCGCGGTCGATCAGGCGATTGCGGAGTTTCAGGAGCGGTATGCGGGAGCGAAGGGGACATTGAGGGTGTAGATTGAGAAATCGAGAACAAATATTGAAATTATGAAATCCGTTTAGCCGTCGCGTCCACGCGGCGAAGAGGCCCTGAAAGACGAGGTGTTTTTGTGGAGTTAACGCGGCAGGGTCGTTTACGACCCTTTCCGCGCCAGCGGTATTAGGCCCGACGTTTACGTCGGGTCGAGAGATCATAATCATTGGTTGTTGGTTTGTCAGGCCCGTTGACGGGCCTCGTGTTGTACTGACTAGCAGGACGCCCGTGAACGGGCGTGACAACTCACAAAACGGGATCAAACGTGATACACGTCGCGACGGCCGACCCGACGTAAACGTCGGGCCTAATACCGCCTGCGGCGGAAACGCCCGTGAACGGGCGTAAGGCAAGCGATTGCGGGATTTCGGGTATCCAAATGGACAAGTATACAAAACAATTCTGCAAAATAATTCGCAACAGATCTACGGAGAATAGGCGGGCAATTAAATGCTTTTCACAGCCCTGCAATATTTTGAGTCCAGCGATTGCTGTTTTACGGCAGGAATTGGACTCCATGATTCGAGTGATCTACTTGTTGGCTATCAAGGATGTTAGTGAACGTCAGCGGCTGATTTGCTCCACACTTCGAGGCGAAAAATGGAGGATTCGGACTCACAAGGGCAATTGGAAAAAAGTGAACGACAAGGAAATGGTTGATTTGGCTCAGGAACTACAGGGATGGACGCAGTCCGTCTATAAGTTTGGATGTGCATTCGTTCATTTGTCCGATTTCCACAATCATTTTGCAGAAAATCCATTCGACAAACTCGAAGAGGCTGAGAAGCGGGACATTCTCTCTCACATGCGTTACTATCACAATGGACCGGCTGTCGAAAACCCTGGGGTGTCAGAACTTGCGTCGTACGTGCCCGCAGTATTCGACAAGATTGCCGATAACCTTGAGTGTTACTTAAAACAACTCGAGCAGGACGGTTCACTCAATGACTGACGAAATCATCCAAGAGGTATGGCGGGCAAAGGATGAGCTTGCCAAGCGATTTAACTATGACATCGACGCGTTGGCTGCCGAACTTCAACGACGACAGAAGGAGTCGGGGAGGAATGTTGTCAATCTGCCCAATCAGACAGCCGAGGAGCATTGTCGGATCGAACCGTTGAGGTGAGAAGATGAACCCGCGAGTCAAGAGCGTGAAGCCCAGAGTCGCTCGGTACGGCACTAACCACTAGCCACTAACCACTAGCCACTAACCCCTAGCCACTAACCACTAGCCACTCTCCCCTTCCCCCCGCCATGTACCGCAACCTACGCC
>CAYMQL010000280.1:0-4460 GCA_964392255.1 uncultured Planctomycetaceae bacterium
TCAAACTCTACGCGCTCCATGAATCCAGGTACGCTTTAGTCGGATGAACCATAAAGATTTTGGCGACTTGGTCTTTCGTCGCGGACAAGCGGCATCGTGCGGCGTGGTGCTGTTTCGCATTGCCATTCCGTCTGCGGCGGCTGCCGCGAAAAGAATCGCCGATACCTTAGACAGTCGCGCTGATTGGATTGGCCAATTCTCGGTTGTTGACGACCGCCGAATTCGCATGATGCCGTTGCCGTCTGGCCGGCCAAGACAACCGCGCTAAAAAAGCCTGCCGTCGATCTCACTTGCAGCCGTTCTTTTTTCCTACTCGTATTGGCAACAGCCCGACGGGCATTCGTCCGGCCAAGGCCCGTCCGTGCCGAGCGTTAATCGCGGCGATGCGGGATCGATTCGCTCCATCACCAGTCCGCGAATCATGCGGACAAACCGCGGGTGGTTGCCGACGACCGGCGCACGCACCATATTGATCCCAAGCTGCTCGCAAAGCTCGCGCACCTCGATGTCGAGATCGTAGACCACTTCGAGATTTTCGGCCAGAAAGCCGATCGGAACGATGACTACATCAGATGTGTTGCCGGCCGCATGCAACTGCCGCAGATAGTCGCGAATGTCCGGCCCCAGCCACGGCTGCGACGGCGGCCCGCTACGGCTCTGAAACGCGAGGTCCCAACCTCCCTCTCCACTCTCCCCTCTCCCCTCTCCCCTATTCATTTTCCACTCTCCCCTCTCCCCTATCAACCCACATGCTTCGCGCAACTGCCGCTCATACGGCGAACGCTCGGCCATTGCCACGGGGATGCTGTGGGCGGTGAAAACGAGCCGGGCGGTCGCGCGGCGCTCGGCCGGAACCTCCGCCATCGCCGCCGAAACGCGGTCGGCCGCGGCCTCGATGAAACCGGGATGATTGTAGAACAGCCGCAGCTTGTCGATTCGCGGGGCCGACGCGCCGACCGCCTGCCGGGCGTTCTCGATGTCTTCCCGATACTGCCGGCAGCTCGAATACGAGCCGAACGGCGACGTGACAAACGCCAAAGCATTCTGCACTCCGTCGTCGGCCATCTGGGCGACGGCGTCGGCCAGCATCGGATGCCAATTTCGGTTGCCCCAGTAGACCGGCATCACCGGGCCGTTCGCATTCAGCTCGGCGACCAGCGCCGCCAACAGGGCCCGATTCTGCGCATTGATCGGACTGACGCCGTCGAACAACATATACCGTTCGGCGACTTCCAAAAGCCGCTCCTGCGGCACATTTTTCCCCCGCACGACGTTTTCTAAAAACGGCATCACGTCGTCCGGCCCCTCCGGCCCGCCGAACGAAAGCAGCAGCAGAGCGTCGTAGGACGAAGGGAGAGGGGAGAGGGGCGAGGGGAGAGGAGCGGAAGGATCAGGGCTCATAGTTTCACCGTTTGGTTGGCGTTACATCGCAATCACAACGATTCCAAAAACTTCGCCAGCGCGTCGTAATACTCCGCCGGCAGCGGGTCGTTGTGATCGCGGCCGGGCAGCAGAAGAAACTGCTTCGGCGCGTTTGCCGCCTCGAACAATTTCCGGCCGTATTCCAGCGGCACAATCGTGTCGGCGTCGCCGTGGGCCTGAAATAGCGGGCCCTGATACTTGCCGATCTTGGCGACCGAGTCGAATCGCGACCGCATCGCCCAGCGGACCGGCAAGAAGGGATAATGATGTGCCGCCACATTGGGCAGCGAGTCGAACGTGCTTTCGAGTACCAGCGCCCGGGCGCCGTCGCGGGCGGCTAAATCCACCGCCACGGCCCCGCCCAGCGATTCGCCGAGCAGGACGACGTCGGACTCGCGGATCTTTTCGCGTGCGGCCAGCCACGCGCGTGCCGCGCGGGCGTCGGCCAACACGCCCGCCTCGTTCGGCCGGCCCTCGCTGCGGCCGTAGCCGCGATAGTCGAAGATCAGCACCGACGCACCGACCCGATCGTGCAGCATCATCAGCGCATACGCCCGATGCGTGATGTTTCCGCCGTTGCCGTGACAAAACAACACGGCCGCTGGGGCCTTCTCCTTCGCGTCCCTCTCCCCTTTTTCCGCTCCTCTCTCCCCTTTGCCCGGCACATACCAGCCGTGCAACCGCGTGCCGTCGGCGGCGTTGAACCAGGCGTCTTCGACGCGCAAACCGTCCGGCTTCCAGTCGCCTTCAGGATAGCGGAGCGGAAAGTAGATCAGCGAATCTTCATAAATCATGGCGGCCGCCAACACGGTGAGATATCCCGCGATCGCCGCGGCGCTGATTCGCAGCGTCGACGCCCAAAAACGCCGCGGCCTCGCGTTGCCGGGCAACCGCGAGGCCGTGGATGGTTCGGAGGTATCGATGGACATTACCGGAACTTGTAGTTCGGGTTCTTGATGTCGAAGTCGGCGTCGGTAAACCCGTTGTTCAGCTTCAGGTCCAGATACGTGTACTCTTCGAGCAGTTCCGGCGCTCCGCCCTGCTCCTTCGGCCAATCGTACGACTCGTAGCGGATCGGCAGGTTCAGTTCTTTGTCGACGAAGATGCGGGCCAGATGGAACAGGAAGTTCCGCCGGGGCACCGGATGAATCACTTCGATGCAGGTGCATACCCGGTTGTTGATCTTCGCGCCCTCGTAATACTTCACATCGCATTCGCCGTATTTCACGTCCTGCTCGCCGACCTCGACCAAACGCTTGGTCATGTTCAGAATGCCAAGCTCGGTCAGCGGGTAGCGTTGGTTCCGCATGGCGATCGGTCCGTCGGGCTTGAGCTTGACGGTGCCGAACATCGTGTTTTTGATGCCGGTGTCGTGGGCCCACATCAGTCCGTCGTTTTGGCCCTCGACGAAGACGACCTCGCGGCCCTTGACCTCGGCCGGGCCGACAAAGTACAGATACACGCTCAACGGGCGGTGCCGCAGCTTGAGGAACATATATTCATAGTCGCCGACCTTGCCGGCGATGCGCTCTCGCTTGGCCAGTGTCGCCGAATAGTCTTCGATCTTTTCGACGTTGCCAAGGCCCGAGTAAGCCCAACGCAACGTGCCCATCAACGGATGCTCGCCGGCTTCGCCCGGTCCCAATTGGGGCGCCACCGAGGCCGACATCGCCGCTTCCGAGCGGTCGGCCACCTGATACGCCGGCCGATTGGCCAGTGAGGGCACCGACTTGGTCGATGCGGCAGCCGACGCTGCGCCGCCTTCGGCCGGTCGGTTCAACAGAGCGCCGGGCCGGGCAGCCAAAGCCGCCGGAACCGCAGCGAGTGCCGTCAGGGCAACGAATAGAGCGCCGGCCAGCAGCGAACGCCGCGTCTTACCAGTCCTAAGAGCCATGAATCAACCTCCTTGTGGGGTGTCGCTGCGAAATGGGCAACTCCAATCGCGAGGCGGGCGGTCGTGCAACACCTACAGTATTCTTCCTTGAAAAATGCGCGTGCATCCAGTACGCACTGCATATGCCAACCGGTTCATATCGACCTTTGCCACCCTTCGTGGGGCAAATGCCTGCAAACAGGGCCCGCTTTTCGCGCTCTGCTGCGGATAATTCCACAGCCCAAACGCCGAACCCTCTTCGACCTTATCGCAAATTCCGCCGTCTGCTATTACAATGTTTCCGCTTGCACCGTTTCTTTGCCCAATCGTTGAGGTACGCTTCAAGCAAATGAGCCGGTGCTAATCCCTATATCTTACCCAATTCGCGTTGACCTGTGGAGCCCAGTTCCGTGAAGCAGCCCGAACTGCAACTTGCCACGATCGTTTCTCAGCCTTTCGGCCAAAATAGCTATATTGCCAGCCTGCGCGGCCGCGACGACTGCGTGGTGATCGACCCAGGCTTAGAGCCTCAGAAAATCATCCGCCACCTCGACCACGAACGCTTGACGCCGGCCGCCATCCTGATAACCCACGGCCACAGCGACCATATCGGCGGCAATGCGGCCCTGAAAAAGCGATGGCCCGACTGCCCACTGGTCATTGGCGCCGGCGACGCCCCCAAACTGACCGATCCGTGGCTAAACCTGTCGGCGGGTTTCGGCACGCCCCTGGTCAGTCCGGCAGCCGATCAGACCGTCAACGATGGCGATGCCTACGAGGCCGCGGGCTTCGAGTGGCAGGTCCGCACCATTCCAGGCCACAGCGTCGGCCATGTCGTTTATCTCTGGGAAGGGCAGGAACCGGCGATTGTGTTCACAGGCGACGTCATTTTCGCCGGCAGCGTCGGGCGCACCGATTTTCCCGACGGCGATTCGCGCGGCCTGATCCTCGGCATCCGCTCGAAGCTTTTCACGCTGCCCGACGAAACGATCCTGCTTTCCGGCCACGGCGAGCCTACGACCGTCGGCAAAGAAAAACGCGAAAACCCATTTGCCGGTCTCTCGGTAAGACTCTAGCCACCCTCCCACTGTCCACTGCCCACTGTCCACTGTCCACTGCCCACCATGCCGCAAAACCTGAACCTTGCCGACTACATCCGCAGCAT
>CAYMQL010000281.1:0-4437 GCA_964392255.1 uncultured Planctomycetaceae bacterium
AGCGTGTCCTTGTCCCAGAAGCCGATGGTTTCACCGAACCAGCGCGGCACATCCGGCCCCAGACGCGGCACGGCGCCGCTCATGTCGAAGCTGCGACCCACGTTGATGTGCGTGACGAAATCCTCGGCCGAGCCCTCAAGCCGGAAGAGGTCCGCGAGGTGATGAACACGGCCCGGCGCATCGCGGCCATTCTGCTGCTCCAGCCCGCCTTGGACGCGAACTACCAAGCCGTGAAGGCGTCGACCTATTCTTTTTCGCCCGAAGCGCCGTAGGGTTCGCCATGCGGACCGAAGCCGCGTTTCACGCACGCTAACGCCGTCCGCTCTATTTCGGCGCCAGCGTGCAGATCATCCGCCGGCCGTGGTGGACCGGAATCGACTCGACCTTCGAGATGTCGTCGAGTTGCGCGAGGATTTCGTCGATCACCTTGCGGCCTTCCTCGACGTGGGCCATTTCGCGGCCGCGATAGACCACCGTGACAATCACCTTGTCCTTGTGCATCAGGAACTCGCGGGCCTTGTTCACCTTCACCTGGATGTCGTGATCGCCGGTTTTGGGGCGAACGCGAATTTCCTTGAGCTTCACCTGATGGGCATGGCCCTTGTGCTGCCGCTTCTTCTGCTGGTACTTGAACTTGCCGTAGTCCATGATCCGGCAGACGGGCGGGCGCTCGGCGGGCGCCACCTCGACCAGGTCGAGTTCCAGGGCCCGGGCCTGTCGCAGGGCCTCGTCGGTCGACAGGATGCCCACCTGGGCCCCGTCGGCGCCAATGACGCGGACGGGCGTAACGCGAATCTGCTCGTTGATTCGCTGCTTGTTTGTAGCCTCCGGCATCCTCCACTTTCCCATAAGCAATGCACCTCTAAGGACTTTGGTACGCGGTTAATCAACTGTCACAGTATTCCCCGGACGCGGGGAAGTGTCAAGGTTAGGGGCTAGGGGTTAGGGGCTAGGGGGCAGGGGCAGTGCAAACAACTAGGCATCTTGGCAGCGGTTCTCGTGCATTCACCCGCACACTCTCCCGGCGGGAGAGGGGTCCGTGCAATTTGTGTTTGAGCTAATCCCTATATCCCTAATCCCCAATCCCCAATCCCCAATCCCTAGCCCCTAGCCCCTTGTCTCAGCGTTTTTGCCCGTATCTCGGCCTGGAGCTTCTCGATGGCGGCGGCCAGGGGCATGGCCCCCAGATCGCCCTCCAAACGGTCGCGGACCGAGACCTTGCCTTCTTCGGCCTCGCGGCCGCCGATCACGAACATGTACGGAATCAGTTCCAACTGGGCGTCGCGGATTTTGGCCCCGATTTTTTCTGCCCGATAGTCGCCGCTGACGCGCAGGCCGGCATCGCGAAGCTGCTGCTCGATGCCGCGGCCATATTCTTCGACTTTTTGGCTGACGACCATCACACGGACCTGCTCGGGCGCGAGCCACAGCGGAAACGCCCCGGCGAAATGCTCGATCAACATGCCCACGAACCGCTCGAACGAGCCGAACGGCGCGCGGTGGATCATGACCGGCTGGTGCGGGGCGTTGTCGGCCCCGATGTATTCCAGGGCGAATCGCTGGGCGCTGGGCAGGTTGTAGTCGAGCTGCACCGTGCCAAGCTGCCAGGGGCGGCCGATGCAGTCGGCCACCACAAAATCGGCCTTCGGGCCGTAAAACGCGGCTTCGCCCCGCTCGACGTGCAACTGGGGCAGGTCCAACTCGCGGCAAACGCCCTCGAGCGCCGCCTCGGCACGCTGCCAGGTCTCGGCGCTGCCGACGTATTTGTCGCTGGCCGGATCGCGGAAGCCCAGCCGCACGCGGTAATCGTCCAGGCCCAGCGTTTTCAGTACGTACCGGGTCATCTCGATGCAGCCGCGGAACTCGTCGGCCACCTGCTCTTCGGTGCAGAAGATGTGGGCGTCGTCCTGCGTGAAGCCGCGCACCCGGGTCATGCCGTTCAACTCGCCCGACTGCTCGAAACGGTGTACGGTGCCGAACTCGGCCATCCGCAGCGGCAGATCGCGATAGCTCCGCGGCTTGCTCTTGTAGATCGTCACATGGTGCGGGCAGTTCATCGGCCGCAGCAGGTAGCGCTCGCCGTCGGCCATTTCGATCGGCGGAAACTGCGAGTCTTTGTAGTACGGATAATGGCCCGAGGTCTCGTATAAATGCACGTTGCCGATCACGGGCGTATAGACCGACTGGTATCCGCGGCGGACGAGTTCGCCGTAGAGGAAGTTTTCCAGTTCGCGGCGGAGGATCGCCCCCTTGGGCAGCCAGAACACCAGGCCCGAGCCGACGTCCGGCTCGATCAGGAACAATTCGAGTTGCCGGCCCAGCACGCGGTGGTCGCGGCGTTTGGCCTCTTCCAACTGGCGCAGGTGGTCGTCGAGGTCTTTTTGGCTGAAAAACGCGGTGGCATAGAGTCGCTGCAACTGCTGGCGCGAGGCATCGCCCTTCCAATAGGCGCCGGCCACCGAAAGCAGCTTCACCGCGCCGATGGCGCCGGCCGAGGGCACGTGCGGGCCGCGGCAAAGGTCGATGAACTCGCCCTGACGATAAAATGAGACGGCCGATTCCTCGGCCAAGCCCTCTTCGAGATGTTCGACCTTGAGCGTCTGGCCCAGGTCGCGGCAAAACTGGATCGCCTCTTGGCGGTCCATCTCGACCCGCTCGAACGGCTCGTCTTCCTTGATGATTCGGGCCATCTCGGCCTCGATTTTCGGAAAGTCGGCCTCGCTCAGGGCGTGGTCCATCTGAAAATCGTAATAAAAACCGCCGGCCACGGTCGGCCCGAAGGCTAACTGCACGCCGTCGAAAAGCCGCATCACGGCCCGGGCCATCACGTGCGCGCAGGAATGCCGGAGCAGGTCCAGCGATTGGGGGTCTTTGCCGGTCAGCAGGCGAAGGGCGATCTGGCCATCGGGCGGCAGCGGTTCGTTGATTCCGACCAGCCGGCCGTCGACTTCGGCGGCCAGTGCGGCCTTGGCCAGACGCAGACCGATCTCGGCGGCAATGTCGATCGGTCGAACGTGACGGGTGTATTCGAGGGTTTTACCGTCGGGGAGGGTGACTTTCAGCATGGGTCTCCAGCGTGCCTCGGGAGGATCTCCCCGCGAGCGGAACGTCGATACAAAGGACGTTCCGCAAACGGCCCGCAGGGCGATTTCACATTATAAGTATAGGGCAAGAAGGGCGGTTTTCGCAAGGGCACCCCAAAAACAGCCCAACTTGCGACTGTCCTGGGGCTGCGGCAAGCGAAAATGGGACTGTTCCCTTCGCCAATGATGTTTGATCTACAGCCGGCGGGGCCAGAGGCGATCGTAGGCCGCCACGGCCAGCCGGCTGCAAAGGCAGCCGCGCCGCGCCGCCGCCAGCCGACCAACGGCGTAGCATTCGGGCTGCCATGCGGCGTGGGCCTCGGTCATGGGGCCAAGAAAGTCGAGCGCCTTGCGGCCCGGCTCGGCAAAGAACCGTTCCAGCAGGTAGTATCGCAGAAGTTGGCCGGGCATCTGCTCGGCATAATCGCGGTCGTAGCCAACCTTCAACGAGTGGAAGACGCCCTTGGCCGAGAGCCCATAGGAAAACGCTATGGGGCGCTCGCCGCAGTGGAGAAAGGCGAGTTCGAGTTGTCCCCAGCGGGCGGCCTGCTCGGCCTGGCGGCGATAGAACTCGGCCATGCCCGGACTGCGGAGGATCGACGACCGCGCGGGTCCTTTCCAGCCGCGATCCTCGATTTCGAATGCCTGTTGCATTCGGCCCGGCACGTCGTCGGGGGCAAGCTGCGAAAGGACTTCAAGCCGCGCCGGGCCTCGCTCGGCCAAATGGCGCGCGGCCCAGGCCATTTTCTGGCGGTGTTTTCGGGACCATCGGGCTTTGTAGGCGGACCAATCTCCGTCGATTCGGACGCGGCCGACCTGCCAACGGCGACGCGCGGCGGGCGTCATTTTTGCGCCGGCCAGCGCGCGGCGCAGCCGACGCCAGCGCGGAGCGTCGAGCTCCGCCTCGTCGAGCCATAGCAACGGCAAAGGCATTTCGCCGATTGCCGACGCCAGCGCATCGAGCGCGGAATCTTCCGCCGCGGCGTCCAGCAGCAAGTCGCCGCCGGCCGACCACTCGTTGCAGGGCATTGCGGCCGCCGGAATTAGTCGGCCGATGCGTCGCCGCACGAAGGGCAATGCCGCGATCAAACGATTGTCGTCTTCGACGGCGACGGCAAAAAAACGATCGGCGCCGGCGAACTGTTCGATCCATTGCGCCAGCAACTCGGCGCGGAGCGACGGCAGGGTTGCGTCGCTGCGGCGCCAAAGATCGTCCCACGCCTCGGCGATGGGTCGCAGGGCGGCAAGCGAATCGATAGGGATGATGCGAGGCTGGGTCACATAGCAACTGTCGCACACGGTTGGCCCGATGCAAGGCAAATCAGCGGCTTCCGGCCCTTTGCCCCCATTCTGC
>CAYMQL010000282.1:0-4437 GCA_964392255.1 uncultured Planctomycetaceae bacterium
TGAATCCGATGTGTCCCTTGGTGGGCGTGGCGGCCGCGAAGCTGGCGTTCAGATTGATCGCCGGCACCATGATGCCCAAGCAGTTGGGCCCCAGGATGCGCATTCCGTCGAACTTCCGCTGCTCGACGCGGACCAGTTCTTCAAGTTTTCGGCCTTCGGCGCCGATTTCGCGAAAGCCGGCCGAGATGATGACGATTCCCCGCGTGCCCGCCTCGCCGCACTGACGCACAATGGGGGCGACGGTCTGCGCCGGCGTGCAGATGACCGCCAGATCGGGCGCGTGCGGTAAACTCGGGATGTCTTTGTACGCTTGGATGCCTTGAACGGCCTCGCGATTTGAATTGACCGGGTAAACCACCCCGCGAAAGCCCGAGCCGACCAAATTCCGTAAAACCGTATAGCCGACGCTGGTCGGCGTGTCGCTGGCCCCGATGACCGCGATTCGATGCGGCTCGAATATTTTGTCCAGGTTGCGAATGCTCACGTGGTTGCTCCTCGTCGGTAGCCGTTTTTGCGCAGTAGGGTCTTTGGAAAAACAGTGATAGCAATCAACTATAGGTTAGCCCTTGCAGAGGCCTTGCCGGCGAGGGACTTGAAACACTTTGACCCCAAACGCCGGTGCAGTTTTGGCCGGGGCCGACCGGCTTGCGATAATTTCGCCGAAATGGCAGTTTGTTCCGATTGCGTGGACTTTAACGAGCTTGAGTCGGCAATTTAGCAGAGTTTTGGCCGGTCCGGAAGGCCCCCGCCGCAGTCGTCGGTGTTCATTTCGACGCATAAGGCACAAGAATCTGGCCTGAGCGAAATGGGGCTCGCGCCGATTTCGCCGCCCGACGGACAGCCGCCTTGCCCACTACGGAAGCCGCCGCGGCGTTTTTCGGGCTTTTGAAGGATAATAGACCTGCATCCGGCCGTCGATGACCATGGCGCCCGCCCCGGGCGCCAACTGCTCGACGCGAACCTCGTCAGGGCCGTTTTTGCCGGTGCGATAGATGAGGGTCGCCGGACGGGAAGGTTTTTCCGCCTCGGCTTCGGTTGCGGCGGCGGTCAACGGCGATTCGCCCTTGATCAGGTCCATGAGCTTGTCTTCCGAACCATTCAAGCCGGCAATCGCCCCGCCGTTGCCTTGCAGAAGCTGCTCGGCAATCTTGGTCGGATTTGAACTGCCGACTTTGCCGACCATTTGGAGCGATACCATCACGCTGGCGACCGTGGCAAGGCTCGTAAGCATCGAAGTCATCTTGAACATGGGAACCCCATATTGCGAGAAGACGAATTGACCGCCATAAAAAACATAGGTTATTTTATTGAGGCACGAGGTCCACTCGTTGTGGGGGTATTTGCGGTCGATTCAACGCCGGCAAAACTTTGTCTTTTGGCTTGGCATCTAATGGTCTGTCGGTTGGTCGGTCGGGCTGTAGACGCCTTTGCCAAAAAAATCCGGGGCGTCGCGCGTTATATCCGGCCGCAGAGCGAGCCTTTCTCTGTGGCGGCTGCGCACCTTTCCCCTTTTCCCCTAGGAGCAACGCCATGATGCAATGGCTGAAAGCCGGCTGTTTTTCACGCCGATGCCGGATCGTTTTGTGGTGCGTCCTCGTTCTGGTCGCGGTTGGCGTCGTCGTCGGCGCCGTCGGCGACGGTGCCTGGACGGTGCCCGAAACGTTGGTCGGAACTTGGGCGGGCGAGTCCGAGTTCTACGTTCCTTGTTTTGAGAAAGGCACGTATTTGCACGAGCATTCCGACAAGCCGGTGGCCATCCGCATTCACATCGCCGCGGACGGCAACGTGACGGGGCAGATCGGCACCGCACAGCTTGTCGGCTGCAAGCTCAAGCGTAACCGAGGCTGGCGCGGCCGACTGCTGCACCTCTGGACCGAGCACGTCATTCGCGACGGCTGGCTCGAGGGGCCTGTCTTCGACGGCGACCGCGAGACGCGACGGCCGTTCGCCTTTCCGTTCAACGAGAATGGAGCCGACGGAACGATCGGGGCTTGGATGCAGGTGTGCCGGAAGGGGAAGTGTCCTTTTCCGATCTTTCCGCACCTGAAAAAGCTTACGAAACAGCCGGCCGACGACGCGCCGGCGCGGTAAGAACTGGGCTTATACAAATTAGAAAAACGAAAGATTTTGGTAGGGCGCGTGCTTGCACGCACCATCAGTTCGGGGATGCACTTGGCGGTAGTCTGGTGCGTGCAAGCACGCACCCTACGGATTTTGCTTGGCTACCCCTGCCTTTGCAGATCGGCCGCAACGGTTTCGAGCGCCGGGTCTTGCATCAGGGGGAAGTGGATTCTGGCGTAGAGCCAGCGGCCGCCTTCGTCGCGGAACGGAACGCCGATCATCCGTTCCGATTGTCCCTCGACCTTGGGATGCTCGGCCAGGGCGATCGGATTGGTCGTCCATTCCGAGCAGTCGAGGTCGAGCGTGGTCGGGCAGCGCTCGTTGATCGGGAACGGGCGGGTGCATTGAGGGCACGGCCCGTCGGCCCCGCAAAAGTATTCGTAACATTTCAGCCCGTGCCAGTCTCCGTAGCGGCGTTGCAGGCTCGAATTGGCGTAGATGAGCTGATTGTCGCTGTCGACGATGTCGATTCCGCAGCCGGCCAGGGCCATGATGGCGTTGATGCGTTGCAACTCGGCGCGGACCGCGATCAGCTCCTCGCGGGTGTCCACAAGTTGATTGTCGAGAAGCGCGTCGCGCTTGAAATAATAGCGCCGCATCGCGGCGGCGGCGAGAAACACAACGGCCAGGGCGATGCCAAACACTTGGACCGGGAAGAGCCAAGCCGGGCGCTGCGGAGGCAGGGGAAAGCCCTTCGACTCGGCGAATTGCGGCCCCATCAAGGTTTGGAGCAAACGGCGCACTTTGCTGGTATTGCACGGCGCGGTCCACCGGACCTGGCACGGCATTCCGTCGAGGGTCGTGTCGAGCGTTTTTCCGATCAGGGCGTCGGTTACGCGCTTCGCCAGCGCGTCGGACACGGCCGCGGCCTTGGAAAACATTCTGCCGGGGTAGGCGGTCGTCGATGCGATGGGCGGGTCGGGCGTCAATGGAACGGCCCGGCCCTCGCGATTCATGACATACAGTGCGTTCGGGGCAATGCGTCCGTTGCCGAGCATCATCGCCAGAAGCTCGGCGTCGACCGCGCCGGCATCGGCCGAACCGTCTAAAACGCGGCGAACGACCTGCCCTTGCACGCCCTCGAAGGCCACCTGCTTCAAATCGCGATGCGGGTCGATGCCGCTGCGCGTCAACAGCCCCCACGGCGCGATCCAACCGGTTAAGGACCACGGCTTGACGGCCGCAACGCGGCGTCCGCGCAGGTCGTCGATGTCTCGAAGGTCCGATCGGTCGGCGCGGCGAATGAGGGCTGCGCTGCACGCGGCGTCGGGCGAAGGCGGCGTTTGTCCCGGGGCGTTTTCCGTCATCGTCGCCAGCGGGATCGCTCCGTAGCGATCTTCGGCCGCCAATTGCATAGCCGGATCGAGCGCCATGAACTCGACGCCGCCGGCCGCCAGCACCCGCGACAAGTCGCCCTGCGAAGCCAAGGGCACCACCACAAACCGATATTCCGGAATCGCCTTCGAGAGGTGTTGCGTCACGGGCGTCCAGTAATCGATGCACGCCTGGAGTCCCAAACGAACGTCGACGCCGATGCGGATGCGCTGCGGCGCGCTGGGCGGCTGGGCCGTAATCGCGTTCCCAAATGCGAGAGTTATTTCCCAAAGCGCCATCCAGCAAAATAAGCTTCTTGGTCGCATTGTATCCCTCGCGCTAACGTTAAGAGAGTGTTTTTTCTAGGCCCGACAAGTCTACGGCGGCGTCGAGCGGCGTTCGGGGGTAGAAATATCCGCATCTTCTTGCGTGATATTCGCTCGCGCAATCCGGCAACGGTCAAATGCAATGCTTCAAACTACACTTGCGAAGAGCATGACGCCGCGGCTCTTTATCACCCATCCCGTCGGAGAACAGGAGCATGGCCGTCGACAAACAGGAAGAAGCGTTACGCAATTCCGCGCAACCGATGCCGGCGGCTTCGGACGCTGGGATTCGCCGCGCCGAGGCGTCGTTGGCCCGCGCCGAGGAAACCCTCGGCGGCGCCTTGGGCAATGAAGAGGCGTTGGCCGACGCGGCGTGGCAACTGACGTTGGCGCAGTGGAGCCTGGGCCGTTACGACGTGCTCCGGCGACAATGGCCCCGGCAGGTCGCGATGCTCGTGGCCGCCGCCGCTACGGCGGTCTACATGACCTACCGGCTGTTCTGGACGCTGAATCTGGCGAGCCTGCCGGCCGCGGCCTTCTCCTTGGTGCTTTGGACGGCGGAGTTGTACGCCGGCGCCTCGTTGATGCTCTATTTCTTCCAGGTCTGGCGGCTGATCGAGCCGCCGCTGCGCCGCCCGACGCCCGGCCGAACCGTCGATGTGTTCGTCGCTACGTA
>CAYMQL010000283.1:0-4432 GCA_964392255.1 uncultured Planctomycetaceae bacterium
GAATGGCGCCGGGCAGCGGGGTGATCATGATCCCGCCCGTCTCGGTCTGCCACCAGGTATCGACGATCGGGCAGCGCTCGCCGCCGATCTTGCGATGATACCACATCCAAGCTTCGGGATTGATCCCTTCGCCCACCGTGCCCAGCAGACGCAGACTGCTCAGGTCGTACTTGTCGACCCACTCATCGCCCCATTTGATGAACGTCCGGATGGCCGTCGGGGCCGTGTAGAGGATGTTGATCTTGTATTTTTCGATCATCTCCCACCAGCGGCCCTGGTGCGGCGTGTCGGGCGCGCCTTCGTACATGAAAATCGTCGCCCCGGCCGCCAGCGGGCCGTAGACGATATACGTGTGCCCGGTGATCCAGCCGATGTCGGCGGTACACCAGTAGACGTCGTCCTCGCGAATGTCGAACACCCACTCCGTCGTCTTCTTGGCATACAGGTTGTAGCCGGCCGTGGTGTGCTTGATGCCCTTCGGCTTGCCCGTCGAACCGCTGGTGTACAGAATGAACAGCGGAGATTCGCTATCCAACGGCTCGGCCGGACAATCGGCCGACGCTTTGGCCATCAGGTCGTGCCACCAGAAGTCGCGGCCGTCTTCCATCGTCACCTCGCAGCCGGTCCGCTTGTAGACCACGCATTTCTGGACCGTCGCCGATTTTTCGAGCGCCGCGTCGACGTTGGCCTTCAACGGAATCTGCTTGCCGCGGCGCCAGCTTGCGTCGGCCGTCAGGATCAGCTTCGCCTTGGCGTCGTTGTTGCGGTCGGCGATGGCCTCGGCCGCGAATCCGCCGAACACGACCGAATGGACCGCGCCGATCCGCGCGCAGGCCAACATGGCGATGGCCAATTCCGGCACCATCGGCATATACATGGCCACGACGTCGCCGCGGCCGATGCCCAGCGACTTCAGAACATTGGCGAACTTGCACACCTCGTAGTGCAGCATTTCGTAGGTATAGACGCGCACATCGCCCGGCTCGCCCTCCCAGATGAACGCGGCCTTGTTCCGCCGCGGCGTGCTCAGATGGGCGTCGAGACAGTTGTACGACACGTTGGTCTGACCGCCGACAAACCACTTGGCGAACGGCTCGTTCCACTCGAGGACTTTTTCGTAAGGTTTGAACCAATGAAGTTCGCCGGCCAGCTTGCCCCAAAAGCCTTCCAGGTCGCCGGCCGCCTCCTGCCACAGCTTTTCGTACTGTTCCAAGGAGCCGATCCGAGCTTTGGCGGCAAACTCTTGGGGGGGCGGAAACAATCGAGCTTCTTTCATCACGTTGACAATCTGACCAGACTTAGCCTCTGCCATCAGTGACGTCCTCCGAGCGGGGGTAAAAGGTTTGAGAACCGAGGTTGCCGCGGCAAACGATGCTGCCAATCAATGAGGCGATTCATTGTACCCGAAAGAGGTAGGTTGTCAATCACTCGAGCGAATGCATTTTGCCCCGGGGCATCATTGATTCACTGTCGGGTGAATCAATGGACGGCGGGCTATTGCCTCTCAGGCAAGAAATGTCGCAGCAAGATGACCGGGAGCTAACAACTCCCGGAGCAAAGAGCCAATCCACTCGCCTTCCGGGGGGCTATTATCCCCAGCTATTGCGAGATCATTGACCTAATGGTCAATCAATGGTCGGCGAGCTTCGCCGGCCGCACGCAGAAAATCGACCGCCGCCAGAACGTACGCGCGGACGCCCACCGGCAGCGCCGCCTCGTCAACCATCATCCGCGGCGAGTGAAGCGGCTCGGCCGTCTCGGTCGACGGCTCGCGAACCCCAAGAAAAATAAAGAACGACGGGACCTTCTCGGAATAAAACGCGAAATCCTCCGCTCCCATTTTGGGAATCGTTTCGAAGACGCGGTCTTGCCCCGCCGCGCGTTCCAGGCTCGGCAGCAACTGCCTTCCCAGCTTCGGATCGTTCAGCACGTAAGGGGTGCCGTCGTAAAGATCGATCGTGGCCTTCGCTCCGTTGGCGGCCGCCGTGTCAACGACGATTTGACGCATCAGCTTGAACACCTCGCGGCGAACATCGCGACTGTGCGTGCGAATCGTGCCTTTCAGCACAACCGTCTCCGGGATGATATTGACCGCCTGGCCCCCGTTGATCATGCCCACCGAAACGACGACCGGCTCGCGGGCGTCGATCTTGCGGCTCACGATGGTTTGCATCGCCAAGATGATCTGGGCCGCGGTTACGATCGGATCGACACCCGCCCAGGGTTGGGCTGCGTGCGTCTGCTTGCCGGTAACGGTCATGCTAAACGTGTCGGCTGCGGCCATCGCCGGTCCCAGGCAATAGCCGATTTTGCCGGCCGCGATCTCGGTGTTCACGTGCATACCGAACATGGCCGCGACGTCCGGATTCTTCAACACGCCCTCTTCGATCATCAACGAGGCGCCGCCCCGCTCGCCCGGCGGAGGGCCTTCCTCGCAAGGCTGAAAGATCAGTTTGACTGTGCCCGGCAACTCGTCGCGAAGCCCGCAAAGCACCTGGGCCGCTCCCAGAAGCATGGCTGTATGGGCGTCATGTCCGCAGGCGTGCATGACGCCGGGATTCTTCGAGCAGAACGGCAGCCCGGTCTGTTCCTGAATCGGCAGCGCGTCCATGTCGGCCCGCAGGCCCACGGTCGGCCCCGGCCGCTTGCCGCGAATCAGTCCGACCACGCCATGTTTGGCCACGCCGGTTTTGACCTCGTCAACGCCGAACTCGCGCAGCAATTGGGCCACCCTGTCCGAGGTGCGTACTTCGCAATTCGATCGCTCGGGATGGGCATGAAAATCACGCCGCCACTGGACGACCGACGGCGTCGCTTGCCGACAGCCCTCGTCAATCCGTCGCTGAAGATCGTCGGCTCGGGCCATTGCGGCGACGGCAAAAAAAATCGCCGCCCACGCCAGCCCCGCAATTGCCGGTCGGTGCATGGTTGTCCTCGGAGTTTGCTCGCGTTTCTCACCAGCCGGTAGAAAACGTGCAACGCTGTGTTTTTGTTTCACAATCCGGAAAAGAAAGTAGGCCCGGGAGGGGTCGAACCTCCGACCAAGGGATTATGAGTCCCCTGCTCTGACCACTGAGCTACGGGCCCGAATATGGCTTATTTTACGGCACTATTGACATTTTCTCTTGCCTCTGATACGCTTCTTTGTGTTCGCTGTACACCCGGTTGTACACCCGCAAGCCCGGAACGGTCCCCGGCGCAATTGCAGATGGTGTACAGCGGGAGTACGGACATTAGGAGGGAGTGATTCATGGCAAAGATCAAACCTACCAAAGTGGGGAAGCCCCGTCCAGACTTTCCGCTATTCCCCCACGCCAGAGGCTATTGGGCCAAGAAGGTTCGGGGCAGCTTGTTTTACTTCGGCCGGGTGGCCGACGATCCTGATGGCAAGGCCGCGCTCGAAAAGTGGCTCGACCAGAAAGACGCCCTCTTGGCTGGCCGCACACCCAGGCCGACCGGCAACGGGTGTACGATCCGGGATATGGTCAATCGGTTCTTGTCTGCTAAGAAGGCGAAGATGGAATCGGGCGAACTATCGCCGGCCACCTTCGCCGACCACCACGCGACCTGTACGCTGATTATCAAGAGCTTTGGGCGCAATCGTCTTGTGGCAGACCTGGACGCCAGCGACTTTGAGCGACTACGCCGAAGCATGGCCAAACGCTGGGGCCCCGTGACCGTGGCAAACGAAGTGCGCCGCGTCCGCACGGTGTTCCGATACGCCGAGCAAAACCAACTCGTCGCCCTGCCAGTCCGGTTTGGTAGCGAGTTCAAGCAACCCTCGCGGAAAGTGCTGCGGTTGCATCGGGCCAAGAAGGGCCCCCGGCTATTCGACGCGGCCGAGCTTCGGACCATCCTCGACAAAGTCGCCTTACCGATGCGGGCAATGGTGCTGTTGGGCATCAATGCCGGCGTGGGAAACAGCGACATCGCTAATCTGCCCATCAAAGCGATCGACCTGAAAAAGGCGTGGCTGGATTTTCCCCGGCCCAAGACGGGCACGCCGCGGCGGTGTCCGTTGTGGCCCGAGACTACAGAGGCCATCCGCGAGGCTCTCGCCCAGCGACCAAAGCCAAAATGCCAAGAACACACTGCCCTACTGTTTATCACCAAACGCGGCGGCAAGTGGGCGCAAGCAAGGGTGGAGAAGGCCGACGGCACAAAAGGGAAACGCAAAATGTGGTCTGACGATCCGGTCGGCAAAGAGTTCACAAAGTTGCTCGTCGCCCAAAAGCTGAAGCGCCCGGGCCTGAGCTTCTACGCTTTGCGACATACGTTTGCAACGGTCGCCAGCGGCAGCCGGGATCAGGTGGCGGTGAACTACATCATGGGGCACACTCCGGCCGCAAACGATATGAGCGCCGTTTATCGAGAGGCGATTGACGACGCCCGGCTGCTGGCCGTGACAGAGCATGTTCACAAGTGGCTTTTC
>CAYMQL010000284.1:0-4429 GCA_964392255.1 uncultured Planctomycetaceae bacterium
CTCTACGCGCTCCATGAAACCAGGTACGATTTAGTCGGATGAACCTTTATTGTTTCCGCGGCCGCGGCCGCCGCTTCCATCATATCTCCGGCAGGCGTTCTCTCAACCGGGCTCGCGGCATCTTGAGCGGTCGCTCGCTGAAAGTCCGGGGGGCTACCGCCCCCGCACGCCTTGAATTATAATCCGTTTCTCATGTGAAAAGTCTTCTTGCGGAGGTATGCCCCGTGAAACTCGATCACGAAGCCCGCGGTCGCAGCGGGACCGAATCGGCAACGGCGACCATGCGTTTGAAGGACCGCAAACCCGACCGCCGCGCCCCGGGCGAAACCGGCGCAAACCGGCTTACGAAGCGGCTTTCGCAAGAACGCTGGGTGCGCCTCGGCTTGATGTTCAAAGAGCATTGCGCCGAAACCCATCTGAAGGGCCTTGTGGTCGACGGCGCCGACGATCATCGACGCATCACCGTGGACGGACGGCAGCTCTATAGTTTCGGCTCCGACAGTTTCCTCGGCCTGGACCGCGACCCGCGCGTGCAACAGGCGATGATCGAGGCCGCGCGGCCTTGGGGCACCCACAACGGCGCGTCGCGCATCTTTTCAAGCGTCCGATTGTGCGAAGAGGCCGAACGCCGCCTGGCCCGATGGCTCGGCGTCGAAGACACGCTGATTTTCGCCAGCGTGACGTTGGCCAACATCGGGCTGATTCCGGCCGTCGCCGGCCAGGGCGACCTGCTGATGGTCGATCGGCTCGCGCACGACAGCATTCACCAAGCTTCTAAAATCGCCGCCGGCAACGGCGCCGTACTCCGATCGTTTCATCCCTGCCTCGCCGAAACGCTGGCCGGCGCGCTGGCCCAGGAGGAAAGCTACCGCGGCTGCGTCGTCGCGGTCGACGGCGTCAACAGCATGTCCGGCGCCATCTCGCCGCTCTGCGAACTCGACGAAGTCGCTCGCGGCTGCGGCGGAATCCTCTACGTCGACGATGCGCACGGCACGGGCGTGGTCGGACCGCGCGGCCGCGGCGCAACCGCCCAAGCGCTCGGTTCGCTCGAAAACGTGCTCATGGTCGGATCGCTGTCGAAGGCCTTTTCCTGCATGGGGGCGTTCGTCACCTGCACCGCCGCACTGAAAGAAATTCTCGCGATGAAGTCGAATACGTTCATTTTCGGCGGACCCGTGCCTCCGCCGTATCTCGCGGCCGTCTGCGCCGCCTGCGACATCATCGACTCGCCCGAGGGCGATCGGTTGCTCGCCCGATTGCAAGGGCTCATCCAGCGGCTGACCGAAGGCCTCGGCTCGCTCGGTTTCAATGTGCTGGGCGGCGAATCCGCAATCCTCTCCGTGTTGATCGGCGACATCGAGCAAACCCTAGCGGCGGGCAAATGGCTATTCGACCGCGGCTTCTACGTCCAGTCGGCCACCTTCCCCGCCGTGCCCATCAACGGCGGCCTGCTCCGCATCCAAGTCAACGCAAATCACACGCTCGAAGCCGTCGACGGCCTGCTCGAAGCCTTCGCCGATATGAAGTCGCATCTGCGACTGTTCGAACGCGACGCCGCAAATTGTTGACCGGCGAACCGGGCAAGTTTTTTCAAAAAGGAACAATCATGGCCTGGCTATGGCTGACGCTTGCCGGTCTGTTGGAAATCTGTTGGGCCGCAGGGCTGAAACTTTCCGACGGGCTCTCCTTGGCCAAACCCGGCCTCAGCGCGTTGACGATCGCGCTTAGCGTCTTGAGCTTCGTTTTGCTCGGCCAGGCCGTCAAAACCCTGCCCGTCGGAACCAGCTACGCTGTTTGGACGGGCATCGGCACGGTCGGATCGGCGATTCTCGGAATGTTCGTCTTCGGCGAATCGCGCGACGCCGCACGCATCGCTTGCATCGCGCTGGTCGTTGCGGGAATCGTCGGCCTGAAGCTGACCGCACGCTAACGCAAAAACCGCCGCCGGCCCGCCCAATATAGGCCGGCAACCGCGGGCCGGGGACCGGCTCATTTTTTCGCCATGGATGGCTGAAAAATGTGCCTGTCCCCTTGGCCCCAAGGAGTGGACAGCGACATGGGCCGCAGAGCATCCTTATGAGCCAACCCGAATCGACCCCCGGACGCGCCGACGCCGCCGGATTCGCGGCGACCCGCTGGACGCTGATCCTGGCCGCCGGCGGAAAACCGTCGCCCGAGGCCGCCGAGGCAATGGCCGAACTGTGCCGCCTCTACTGGTATCCGCTCTACGCCTACGTCCGCCGCCGCGGATGCGATTGGCACGAGTCCGAAGACCTGACCCAAGAGTTTTTCGCCCGACTGCTGGCCAAGGAGTATCTCGCCGACGTCGACCGCCGCAAGGGCAAGTTTCGGGCCTTCCTGCTGGCCTCGCTAAAACACTTTCTGGCGAACGAGTGGGATCGGCTTCGGGCCGAAAAACGCGGCGGCCGGGCCGTCGTCATCCCGTTGGACGCCTTGACGGCCGAGACGCGCTATCGGCTCGAACCGTCGCACGATCTGACGCCCGAGCGGCTCTTCGAGCGGCAATGGGCCATTGCCGTCCTCGATCGCGTGCTGGCCCGGCTCGAAGCGGAATGCCTCGCACTCGACGGCCGGCAAAAAGTGTTTGGCCGGCTCAAGCAGTATCTGGCCGCCGACCGCGGCCGGCAGGCAGGCTACGCCGAGGCGGCCGCCGCGCTGGACATGACCGAAGGCGCGGTCAAAACCGCCGTCCACCGGCTGCGCCGCCGCTATCGCGAGCTGCTGCGCGACGAAATCGCCCAAACCGTCGCCGGGCCCGAAGAAATCGACGACGAAATCCGCTGCCTGCTCCGATGTTTGCAACCCTAACAACCCTAACCCGCGTTTCTCACCACCGTTTAGCCGGCGAACTTGTTCGCCGCGTTTTTCAGCTTAAAACATCGAGCATTCACGGCGAACAAGTTCGCCGGCTAAACAAAATACGCTGTCGATAGTTTTCCCATGGGGTGAAAAATGCGGATTCGAGTGCTTTTCTTTGTAACCTTTCTTCCGATTTGCTTCTGTAATAGGTGGAGACCGAGCCGGGGACTGGCTCGTTTTTCGGTCCTTCAGGGCCGAAAAAGGTGCCTGTCCCCATAGCCCACCCATAGCCCACGGGAAGAGCAACTACGCCATGACCGACGCGCGCCGCTGCGATCAGTGCGGGGCCGAACTGGCCGCCGACGCCCCGCAAGGACTTTGTCCGGGCTGCCTGCTGCGGCGGGCGCTCGAGAAGCAGTCGCTGGCCACTGGCGAGTCGCCGGCCGCGTCCGCTTATGCCCCGCCCACGCCGGCCGAGCTGGCCCCGCTGTTCCCCGACCTCGAAATCCTCGAACTGATCGGCCGCGGCGGCATGGGCATGGTCTACAAAGCACGCCAAAAACGCCTCGACCGGCTCGTGGCGCTGAAAATCCTCTCACCGACAATCGGCCACGACCCGGCCTTTGCCGAGCGCTTCGCCCGCGAGGCCCGCGCGATGGCCATGCTCAACCATCCGCACATCGTGGCCGTGTATGATTTCGGACACGCCGAAGTGGCTAGTGGCCAGTGGCCAGTGGCTAGTGAGGCACAGCAGTCCTCTCTCCTTTCGCCGGGCACCGACCGAAGGTTGGTCGGGAGAGGGGCAGGGGGTGAGGGCGGAGAAGAAAAGACGAAAGGGGAAACAGACCGTGGGCAGCCGGCAGTGGATGCGCAAGTGCCTAGCAATGCTGGAGTGGAAAAACTAGCCACTCGCCACTCGCCACTAACCACTCCCCTCTTCTACTTCCTCATGGAATACGTCGACGGCCTGAGCCTCCGCCGGCTGTTGGACGCGGGCAAGCTCGCGCCCGAGGAAGCGCTGGCCATCGTGCCGCAGATTTGCGAGGCCCTGCAATACGCCCACGACCACGGCGTGGTCCACCGCGACATCAAGCCGGAAAACGTGCTGCTGGACAAAGAGGGCCGCGTCAAGATCGCCGACTTCGGCATCGCGAAGCTGGTCGGGCGGAAAGTGGACAGTGGTCAGTGGTCAGTGGCCAGTGAAGACGGGCCGGGCCAGAATCTAGCCACTAGCCACTCGCCACTAGCCACTGACCTGACCGCCGCCGGGCAGATCATCGGCACGCCGCAATACATGGCCCCCGAGCAGTTCGACCGCCCGCAACAGGTCGACCATCGGGCCGACATCTATTCGCTCGGCGTGGTCTTCTATCAGATGCTCACGGGCGAGCTGCCCACCGGCCGATTCGTCCCGCCGTCGAAAAAGGTTCAGATCGACGTCCGGCTCGACGAGGTCGTGCTCCGCGCGCTCGAACGAGAGCCCGAGCGGCGCTATCAACAGATAAGCGATCTGAAGACGCACATGGAGACGATCGTCACCACGCCGGCCAACGCAGGGCCGGAAGGGCCGAGTTCGTCCCCTCTCCCTTTGGGAGAGGGGCAGGGGGTG
>CAYMQL010000285.1:0-4418 GCA_964392255.1 uncultured Planctomycetaceae bacterium
AGCCGTCAACTCATGGGTGTGCAACAATCGTGCCGAACAGGATTGGGACTGTCCCTTTTGCCGGGGATTTCATCGGCGCCCTTCGCCACTTGGGATCGCCGGGCGGGCCGATTATAATTGGCGTTGCGGAAAGACCGATCGAACGCCTCATTTTCGTTCGGCAGACCGAGAACCGCGGCAACCTTATCGGTGACATCCTAGGCGACCGTGGGAGCAAATCGATGGCGGCAGAACCTATGGAGTCGGCGCTTCGCCAGGCGAACGAGGAATTGCAGGCCCTTTACGAGGGCTCGGCCGACGGCATTCTGCTGGTCGATGCCGAGACCCAGCGGCTGGTGCGCGCAAATCGGGCAATCTGCGAGATGCTCGGCTTCCGGTCCGACGAGTTGCTGACCATGACGATGGCCGAGCTGCGCCCGCCGGCCGTCGCCGCACAAACAGAAGACGTGTTTGCCGCCCTGCGCGAAGGCCGGCTGAATCGGGCGCGCAATGTGGCATGCCTGCAAAAGAACGGAAACGCGATCTTCGTCGACATGGTCGGCTTTCCGTTGATGTACCGCGATCGGCTTTGCGTGATCTGCTTTCTGCACGATGCCTCGGAACGCAACGAAACCGATCGGCGGCTGCGCGAATCGGAAAACCGGCTGCGCAACCTTTTCGAGAACCTGCCCGACTTGGTGATGATTCTCGACCGTCAGAAGATCATACGTTTTGCCAATCGCAGCGCGCCGCATTTTGAACGCGACGATCTAACGGGCATGTCCGCCTTGGAGCTTGTTGCGCCGGAACACTACGAGGCGGGCCGGCGGCTGATCGAGCGCGTCTTTGCCACGAGCCGGACGCAAACGCTCGAAGCGCAAGACGCCTACGGCCAATGGTGGCTTGCACGCGGAGTCCCGCTGGGACCGGAGGACGCCTTCGACCAGATCATGGTCATCGCGACGAACATCACGCAAGAACGTCTGGCCACCGAGGCCCTGCACAAAGAACAGCGATTGTTGCAGCAGTTGCTCGAGTTGCACGAGCGCGAGCGGCGGCTGGTTGCATTTGAAATTCACGACGGTTTTGCGCAGCAGCTTGCCGGCGCGTTGTTCCGGCTTCAAGGATTTCGCGAGACGCACGCCCGAGACCCGGCCGCCGCCTGGGCCGACTTCGACGCGGCGCTGCGGTTGCTCTGCCGCGCCATCGACGAAACGCGGCGGTTGATCAGCGGCCTGCGGCCTCCGATCCTCGACGAATCGGGCGTCGTCGAGGCGATCGAGTATTTGGTTTACGAACACGAGAAGCAAGGCGGGCCGAGCATCGAATTCAAACATGCCGTTTCGTTCGGACGACTCGCGCCGCCCCTGGAAAGCGCGATCTTCCGAATCGTGCAGGAATCGCTCCAAAACGCATGCCGGCACAGCGGCAGCGATCGCGTGCGCATTGAACTGACCCAGCGAGGCGACCGCATCGTGATCGACGTTCGCGATTGGGGCGTCGGCTTTAGCGCCAAAACCGTGCCGCAGCGGCGCTTTGGTTTGCAGGGCATCCGCGAGCGAACGCGCCTGCTCGACGGGCGCGTTACGATCGAATCGGCGTTGGGCCAAGGGACGCACATCAAGGTGGATCTGCCCTTGCTCGACGTCGTTCCGGCTTCGGCCGACGATATCGATCTGCTGGTTTTGCCGAGCATCGACGAGCCGATGGAGCCCAAAAGCGAATGAGTTCCAACCCAACTTGTTGCGCGGCGATCTTCGATATGGACGGCGTGCTGGTCGACACGTACCAGGCGCACTTCCGCAGTTGGCTGGCGGTGGCCGAGCCCGAGGGACTGCATTTTTCGGAGTCGGAGTTCGCCCCGGCGTTCGGCCGGACGAGCCGCGAAATTATTGCGCATTTTTGGGGCGAGGGGCGCTGCGGCCCGGATGAAATCGCTGCTCTCGACGCCCGCAAAGAAGCTGCTTTCCGCCGAATCATCGAACGCGATTTTCCGGCCATGCCGGGCGTCGTCGAACTGCTTTCGGCGCTGCGCGAGGCACAGTTCCAGCTTGCCGTCGGCTCGTCGGGGCCGCCCGAAAACGTCGGCCTCGTGCTCGACAAGCTCGGCGCGGGGCCGTTGTTCTCTGCGATCGTCACCGGCAACGACGTGCGACGCGGAAAACCCGATCCGCAAGTCTTTTTGCTGGCCGCCGAGCGATTGAACGTTGCCCCGGCGCGGTGCGCCGTGATCGAAGACGCGCCGGCGGGCGTCGCGGCGGCCAACGCCGCGGGCATGGCCAGCGTCGGACTGCTGAGCACCGGCCGCACGCGCGACGATTTGGCCGCGGCCGACGCCGTTGTTGCCGCCTTGAGCGAGATTTCGCCCGTCATGCTGCAAAATCTGATCGATCGAAAATACTCGGATCCGAAGTAATCCAACCTGCAAGGAGGATCGTCGTGAAAAAATCTCTCGGTGCGAAAACCATTGTTTATCCGACGCCGGTGTTGGTTGTCGGGACGTATGACGCCGACGGCATTCCGAATGTGATGACGGCGGCGTGGGGCGGCGTGTGCTGCTCGGTGCCCCCGTGCATCGCCGTTTCGCTTCGCGAAGCGACGTATTCACACGGCAACATCGTCAGACGCAAAGCGTTCACCGTCAACGTGCCTTCCGAGCGCCACGTGAAAGAGGCCGACTACTTCGGGATCGTTTCCGGCAAGGTCGAAGACAAGTTCGCCGTTTCGGGGCTGACGCCCCTTCGCAGCGACTTGGTCGACGCGCCCTATATAGCAGAGTTCCCGCTCGTGCTTGAATGCCGGCTGGCACAGACAATCGAACTGGGGCTGCACACGCAATTCGTCGGCGAAATTCTCGATGTAAAGGCCGACGAATCGGTGCTTAACCAGGCGGGCTTGCCCGACATTCGCAAGTTGCTGCCTATTATTTTCGCCCCGGAAACCCGCACCTACCATGCCGTGGGACGCGACCTTGGCCTGGCATTTACGATCGGTAAAACGCGGTAGAATGTCCAGTATGACCGAACGGCGGTTTTTGACGAAGCACCGAATCCGGCGGGGCGGAGATTTTCGCCGGGCCTATCAGCGACGGGCGAACGCCGGCGACGGACGAATCCTCGTCTTCGCATATCCCAACGGACTCGCACATCCGCGCCTCGGCATCTCGGCGTCGCGGCGACTGGGCGGGGCCGTGCTGCGCAATCGCTGGAAACGACTGCTGCGCGAGGCCTTTCGCCTCTGCCGACCGCGACTCCCCTCGGGCGTCGATCTGGTCGTGGTTCCGCGTCTTGGCGCTCGGCCCGCCCTGGTCGAACTGCTGGAGTCGCTGCCGCGATTAGCCCTCCGGGCAGCCGGAAAACTGGATTGATGAAACCTTGGACGTCGGCGATGAAAATGAAAGAAGTACCACGGATGCCGCAACTCGTTCGGCCTTCTGTTGCCCGGCGGCTGCTTGAACTGCCGGCCCGACTGCTGATCGGCCTGGTTCGCGCGTATCAATGGCTGATCCGACCGGCTCTGGGCGAACACTGCCGATTCGAACCCAGTTGCAGCGAGTATTTCATCGGGGCGGTGCGAAAATATGGAGCGATTCGCGGCGGCCTGCGCGGTGTTTGGCGCATCTGCCGCTGCAATCCCTGGCGTCCCGGAGGTTACGACCCGCCCTGATCCATCGTGCATTTTGCAGCATAGCAACTCCAGGCGTTGACGGGCCGCCTGCACTATAATATAGTCAGCCGCCTGACACACCCTGATCCACCTCTGCCTGAACGCATTGGAGGCGTATGATGTCGGACCAACAGTCATCAAACACTTTGCCTACGCGGCGAGATGTTCTGAAATTGATGTCGGCAGCCGTCGGCGGAGCGGCGGCGGGCGCGTGCGGTTCGATGTTCTTTGGACGACTCGACTCTGTACTGCCCGGCGGCTGGCGTTTCTTCACATCCGGCGAGGCGCGACTGGTCGAGGCCGTCGCCCAGCATATCATTCCGCAACCGATGATCCGAACCGACCGCATGCCCGGCGACAGAACAGCCGGAACGGTCGATTATATTGATCGCCAATTGGCCGGGCCCGATCGGCGTTTTCAGACGACCTATCGCCGCGGCTTGGAAAGCTTACAGGCGGCAAGCCGAATGCTTAGCGGCCGCGATTTTGAATCGATTCCGCAAGAAGAGCAAACGAAGTTGCTCGTAGCAATCGAGGCAGGCGGAGCGTCTGACGGATTGTGGTCCGATCCGAAGCCGGTAGTTTTTTTCGACCTGATTTGCCGCCACACGCTGCAAAGTTTTTGTGCCGGCCTGCATTCCAGCGGCAACCGAACTCGCCGAACCAACATCAATCCGATGACGACGGTTCCGGAGTATCCTCGCATTCTAGGCCGGAACCGCTGCCCGGCGCCGTTCGTTGTTTAGCTCTCGGCTCGACAACACAACGGCACA
>CAYMQL010000286.1:0-4372 GCA_964392255.1 uncultured Planctomycetaceae bacterium
TGCCGGTGGCCGAGTCGTCGAACACCACATTGACGCCGTTGACGTAATCCGCCGCTGCGCCGCCGAGCGTAGCCTTCCAATTGCCCGTCGCGCCGGTGCTCCATGCCGAGCCGGCCGTGCCGGTCCAGGTTACGTCGACCGGATCGAAGAGCGAATGAATTTCTCCGATCTCGGAAGCGGAGAGCGCGCGGTTATATACCCGTACGTCGTCGAGGGCGCCGTCCCAGAAATAGGCCTTCGACGCCGGCGCCGACGCGCCGATGCACGCCCCGAGGGCGTTGCTCACTGGAATGCCGATCGTCATCGAATTGTCGATGGCGCCGTTGACATACAACGTGCCGGCCGTGCCGGCGAGCGTGATGGCTACATGGGTCCAGGTATTCGTGTTGACCGCCGCGTTTCCCATAAAATAAGTTCCGCCCGACATGAATCGCAGCTTCCCTTCCAAAAGATGGAGCGAATAGCCGTTGTGAGGCGATGTCTCCATCATGTTGCTCAATAGGGTTTCGAGCGACGCGGTCGTGCGGATCCAAGCGCTGATCGTCATGTCGCCTGTCAGATTCAATCCGGCGGAGTACGGAATTTGAATATAGTCGTCGAGGCCGTCGAAGCTATATGCGCCGCTGACATCACCGAATCGATCGGCGGTCGGACTCGCGCCATTGACGACGCCGTGGTTTTCATATCCGCTTGCATCGTCGGCGTTGCCATCCATCGGGTAAGACGCAACCAGTCCGGTCAAAATATCCGCGTTTGCCGGCGTGAAGCTGCACATCAACGCTGCAATCGCCAAAATCGCTACAAATGATGTTTTCATCAGAGGCTCTCTGCAATGTTGAGGTTGTGGAACTGGGGACTGTCCCAATTTTCGTGTCAGCGAAAATGGGACTGTCCCCTTTGCCGCAAAATCGCACAACCACGATTATAACGCATCGAGGGGGTGGTTGTCTACTCGCAAGGATTGCCTTAGACCTTCGCAAATTGACCCGACTTCGCCCAGCGACTACAATACAGGCTCCGACCACGGAGCTGTGCTTCTCTCTGAAGGACGCTTGTCTACCGACATGGATGGACGATGGCCGTGCGTGCGGGCATGTCCCGATAGCCGCGGGCCGAGCATCGCGGGTCATGCACGAGCGTATTTTATCCCGGGATTCCGATGAGCGACGCCCCCTCTGATCTCCGACGGACCAAGCCGGGCCCGACTCCGCACGAATCGGACTCGGCCCAAAACGGCGGTTCGTCGCCGGCCCAAAAAATCGCATCCTCCACAGCCGACGAACCGACGATCATCACCGGCCGCACCCCAATCCCCTCCCCGGCCGGTTCCGAAGCCATCAGCCGCATCCTCGAAGGCCGCGTCATGCCGGGCGACCGACTCGGCAGCTATGAATTGATCGAATTCGTCGGAGGCGGCGGCATGGGGCGCGTGTTTCGCGCGCTCGACGCGCAACTCGGCCGCAGCGTCGCTCTGAAAATTCTGCCGCCCGAACTGGCCGCCGACCCCGACGCCTTGCAGCGGTTTCAAAACGAAGCGCAATCGGCCGCCCGCCTCGATCACGACAACATCGCCCGGGTGTACTATGTCGGCGAGGACCGGGGAGTGCCCTACATTGCGTTCGAGTTCATCGAGGGCGAGAATCTTCGCCGGCTGGTTCAAGAGAACGGTCCGCTGCCGTTGGACGAGGCGGTCAGCTACACGTTGCAAATCGCCGAGGCGTTGGCCCACGCCGACGCCCGGGCGGTCGTTCACCGCGACGTCAAGCCGGCCAATGTGCTGATCACGCCCGAAGGCCGCGTCAAGCTGATCGACATGGGTTTGGCACGGCTTCGGCAGGTCGATCCCGCCGCGGCCGACCTAACCGCCAGCGGCGTGACGCTCGGCACGTTCGACTACATTTCGCCGGAGCAGGCCCGCGATCCGCGCAACGCCGACATCCGCAGCGACATTTATTCGCTCGGCTGCACGTTTTTCTTCATGCTGACCGGACGGCCGCCTTTTCCCGAAGGAACGGTGCTGCAAAAACTGCTCCAGCACCAGGGCGACCAACCGCCGGACATCCGCGAGTTCCGCCCCGAGCTGCCGGTCGAAGCGGGCCAAGTGCTGCGCAAAATGCTCGAAAAAGACCCCGAGCGACGCTATCCCAATCCGGCCGAACTGATTGCCGAATTGCTCGGGCTGGCCAATCAAATCGGGCTCCGGCCGATGAGTCCCGGCAGCCGCATCTGGCTTGTGCCGCAGCCGTCGCCGGTTTCGTTTTTCCACCGACATCTGCCGTGGATTGCGCCGGTTGCGGCGTTGGTTTGCGCTGTGGCGCTGCTCGATTGGTTTTCGTACCGTTCGGCCGATCGCAGCAATCCGCCGCCGACGGCAGCCCCGGTTTCCGAACAATCGCCCACGGCCCCGCGTTCCACGAAATCAATTGGCCTCGACCGCCCCAGCCCGCCGCCGTCCGAATCGTCGGGAGCAAAGCAACGCGTCGAGCTTGAAAGCCCCGATAAGTCTGCCGATCGAGTGCCCGCTCAGCCGGCCAACTCTCCGGCAACGTCCGGCATCCGACCGGATAGGTCGGCCGATCAGGCTTCTGCGACGGCCCAGCCGTTCCCGTCGCAATCCAGACTGTTGATCGTCGGCGAGTCGGCCCAAGGCGCCGATCAGTATGCCAGTCTCGCCGCCGCCTGCGCCGCCGCACGCAACGGCGACGTGATCGAATTGCAATTCAACGGCCCGCGCGAAGACCGGCCCGTGAAGATATCGAATCTTAGCTTGACGATTCGCGCCGGATCGGGATATCGGCCGATCGTGGTCTTTCGACCGACCGACGCCGACCCGGTCGTGTATCCGCGCAGCATGTTCACGCTTGCCGGAGGGCAAATTACGTTTGTCGACCTGGCGGCCGAACTGCAAGTTCCGCGCGAGGTGCCCGCCGAAAGCTGGACGCTGATCGAAACACTGGGCGGCGAGCAAGTCCGGCTGGAGCGATGCGTGCTGACCGTGCGAAACGCTTCGGATCACGGATTCACGTATCATCAAGACGCGGCCTTTTTCCGCGCCCGCCCCGCCGCGGATATCGAGAAAGAGGTCGGCTCGATCGCCGCGGCGACTCCGCTGGCTACGTTCGAGCTGATCGACTGCGTCGCCCGCGGCGAAGCCAATCTGCTGCGCATCGAAGATTTGCAGCCGGTCCATCTCACTTGGGACAACGGGCTGTTGATCAGCACCGAGCGGCTGCTGAGCGCCGACGGCGGCCCAATCGCTCCGCGCCCGGACGAAACCTGGCGGATCGAATTGCAGCGCATGACGGTTGTAGCCCACGGCGGGCTGTGCCGGCTCGGCTGCAGCGCGGCGAACCCTTACCAATTGACCACGCAGATTGCGGCCGCTGAAAGCATTTTGACGACCGCCTCCGGCATGCCCCAGATCGAGCAGGAAGGCGTCGACGACGTCGATGCCTGCCGCCAGCGATTCAGTTGGAGCGGCAATCGAAATTTATACGAAGACGTCGAGGTGTTTTGGATCGTGCGCAACCGCGATCCTGAAACGCCGCCCGATGTCATGACGTTCGACGCCTGGAAAACCTATTGGGGGCCTTCGCGCGAGATCGATCCGCAGGTCGAACCGCAGCCGTGGAAAAGCCTTCCCGACGCCGAACGGCCGTTGCACGCCCAGGGCCCGGCCGATTATACTCTCGATGATGCAATGTTCGACGCCGACCCGTCCGAGCGGCCCGGCTGCCGGATCGATCGGTTGCCCCAACTGCCGCCCGAGGCGGCCCAAATCCGGAACCGTCCCCCGTCCGTCCGCGGCATCGGCGCGGTGCGCGGTTTCGACGCGGGATAACGCGGAAAGACGAGCGAACATCGGCCGGAGGTTTTTTTGCAGGGCGATTAGCTCAGTTGGTTAGAGCGCCACGCTTACAACGTGGATGTCACTGGTTCGAATCCGGTATCGCCCACTAGAATAGGTAACTCGCTTTGGTACAATAACCATCGTTGTTGTCCGCTGCGTTTTTTTGTGTTGGCCCCTCTCGAGTCGTGGATTTTCCTCAATGAATCAACCCATTGCCGGCGTAACGCCGTCGGAACTATCGGAAGTCACCTGTAAGGTCGCTTGGCCCACGATTGGCGCAACGCGGCCGGGCCAATGGGTCGGGCGGTTGGCCGCCTTGCGGCTTGGCTGGGGTATTTTTACGCTCGGCAATCTGATGGCGCTGGCCACGATTCCGGTTAGTTTGGCCGTGTTCGGCTGGCAGCTCATGCCTTATGTGTGCCGCCGCTATTCGTTGACCAATCGCCGCATCATCATTCGCAAAGGGCTCATGCCGGCCGATCATCGATGGATCGCCTTCGACGAGTTCGAACCGCTGCCAGG
>CAYMQL010000287.1:0-4363 GCA_964392255.1 uncultured Planctomycetaceae bacterium
CGACCAGACCGACGTGGGCCGGGTGCATCTGGGCATTGTGCATGTCTTCGACGTCGAGCAGCCCGCCGTCCGTCCGCGTGAGACCGAGATCATCGAATGCGGATTTCGGCCCGTCGCGGCGATTCTGGCCGATATGAACGGCTTTGAAACGTGGTCGGAAATCTGTGTTAGGGCCCTGTTTGGACGGCAGAGCGGCTCTACCCCCTGATCGGCCTGTTGCCTTGGCGTTTGTGCGCCGACGGTGTACGATAATAGGGATCGCTAACCGTTCATGGGGGACTGTCCCATTTTTCGTGGTTGACCGCGAAAATGGGGTTGCCTCTCTTGGCGGCGCGTTGTCCCAAGCGTTCACCCATCAGGAGTCCATCCTGCCAATGGCAATCACTTTGACCGAAACCGCGGCGGCGGAAATCAAGCGTTACATGGCCGACCAGAAAGTCGGGCCCGAGGCGGTCCTGCGGATGGGCGTTGTCGGCGGAGGCTGCTCCGGCCTGCAATATACGCTCGGCTTCGAGACCGATTTCGATTCGACGATCGACGCCCGATACGAGCAACACGGCGTGGCCGTCGTTACACGCAAGAAAATGGCTTTGTATCTGGACGGCGCCACCGTCGATTTTCTCGAAGGTCCGATGGGCCGCGGCTTCTCAATCGAGAATCCCAATGCGCCGCGCGGCGGCGGATGCCCCGGCTGCGGACATCATTAGTGGAGAGTGGAGAGGGGAGAGGGGAGAGGGGAGAGAGAAGCCTGGGGGTGTTCGATCCGTGACGCAGGCTGTTCGCACTCAACGCGAGGTACACTACGCCGGCCGTGTGCAGGGCGTCGGATTTCGCTACACGGTTCGCTCGCTGGCGGCCGGTTTTGATGTGACCGGCTTTGTGCGGAACCTGCCCGATGGGCGAGTCCAGCTCGTAGCCGAGGGCGAGTCCGGAGAGGTCGAGGCCTTTCTCGACGCCGTCAAAGCCGAGATGGCCCACTACATCGATACAATCCAAGAACAATCGCGGCCCGCTGGCGGCCGCTTCCAAAACTTTCAGATCTCTCACTGAGCGGCGATGATGAATCTGTTGACAAGCGAATTGGCGTTGTTCGGCGCGGTTGCGACGTGGATCAGGCCTTTGTGGGTCGTCGTTGCGGGTCTGATCGGAGGTTTGGCGATTCTGGCGCTGTTGGGAACGCTCCTGCGCTGGGCGGCGCCCAAAGTGGCCGCCATCGCGCGAACGACCAGCAAAGAGTCGATGTCGCAGCCGCTGTTCTACGTGCTTTTGACCATCGGCGTCTGCGGCCTGATCGTTTTTCCGTTCGTGCCGTACAACACCTTGGGCGAAGACATCAAAATGCTCAAGGACGAGGGCCTCACGCTCATCATGGTCTTGTCGATCATCATGGCCCTGTGGACCGCCAGCATGTCGATCGCCGAAGAGATCGAAGGGCGCACGGCGCTGACGTTGCTGTCGAAGCCCGTCGGCCGACGGCAGTTCGTCATCGGCAAGTTTCTGGGCATCCTGATACCCGTGGCCATCATGTTCCTCGTCCTGGGCGCGATTTTTCTATCCAGCGTCTCCTACAAGCTGGTCTACGACGTTCGCGAATCGGCCCTGCCCGACGTCACCGCGGCCGACTGTCGGCAGGAGATGCTTCAGATCGCGCCGGGCTTGCTGTTGTCCTTCATGGAGGCCGTCGTGCTGACGGCCATTAGCGTGGCGATTTCGACGCGGCTGCCCATGCTGGCCAATCTGATCATTTGCGCGGCGATCTACATCTTGGGACATTTGGTGCCGACGCTAGCCAACTCGGCGGTCGGCCGGAACGAATTTGTGCGGTTTTTCGCCGATTTGCAGGCCGCGGTCTTCCCCGTTCTGGACTGTTTCAACATCTCGGCGGGCATTGCAGCCGGCCAGCCGGTGCCGTTGGAGTATTTGGGCTGGGCTGCGCTCTATTGCGTGCTCTACAGCGTCGTGGCCCTGTTGTTCGCCCTGTTCCTCTTCGAAGACCGCGATCTGGCGTGAGTTTGCCCAGCTCGGGCCTATCCCACTTCCACAGCCTCGAATCCGACCTGAAGCGGCGCCGTCTGCTCGCTGGCGAAGTTCAACTTCTCGAAACCAATGACTTTGCCGTCGTGGTCCTTCATGAGCACAATCTCCTCGCCGGTTTCCTCGCAGATATGCTCGCTGTGTGGATCTTCAAACCACACGGTAAGCGTGTTGCCTTGTCGATCATAGTAGACCTTTACGTGGGCCATACGCGCACTCCTTCTTTGATCGCATCGGTGGGGTAAGCCGTGATCAAAAAACCATCGTCGTTCAACCGTTTGGCCACGGCGCACACCCAGCGGTGGTCGTTTTCCTCGCCATAAAACAAATAAACCGCTGCGTCTTTCCGGCTCGCGCGGACTTCTTTTGGATGGGCCAACACTTCTTGAACGACCGTTTCGCAACCCGCCATGACCGGATGCTTGAGCGTGACAATCACCTCCCAGTAGGCTCGCGAGACTCGCACCGCGAAGCCCAGCGGCGTTGTCACCCGGAACAACAATTCATCTGCGCCGTCGACGGTCATTATTCAGTGGTTTACGACGCTTCTCTTGAAACTCGGCCTTGCCCGGAATTGCGACGACGAACAAAGCCGCTTGCCATGTTAAGAATAGATTTCGATGCCGCGGCTGTCAATCATATTGCTCGGCCTAGCCCGTTTCCTTCTTGATCCGCACCCGCCGGCCTTCGACCGAAACGCGGCCGGCGGCGATCTGCCGAATCGCTTCGGGATACGCCTCGCATTCGGCCTCGAAAACCCGCGCGGCCAGCGTCTCGGGCGTGTCGTCGTCCAACACCGGAACCGCTCGCTGAACGATCACCGGGCCGTGATCGTATTGGTTGTCGGCAAAGTGGACGGTGCAGCCGCTCAGCTTCGCGCCGTATTCTAAAATCGCCTCATGCACGCGGCGGCCGTAAAAACCTTCGCCGCAGAAGGACGGCACCAACGCGGGATGGATATTCACAACGCGATTGGTAAAATCTTCCGGAATCGTCAGCCGCTTCAAAAATCCGCCGAGTACGACCAACTCGACCCGCTCGCGGCGGCAGCGCTCGAATACATCGCGGCTAAAATCGTCCTGCGACGCGAAATCCTTGCGTTCGACGACCGCGGCGAGGATGCCCTTTTGTCGGGCGAAATCCAGCCCCCGGGCGGTCGCGCTGCTCGAAATCACCAACGCAATCTCGACCGGAAGCCGCCCGGCCGCAATCTTCTCAATCAGGTTCCGCAGGGTTGTGCCCCCGCCGGAAATCAAAACGGCAATGCGAAATGGAGTCATGCAAAAACCCGTCAGTGATCTCGCGGCTCTGAAACAGGGCCGCCGCCCGCTTGTTGAACCCGGCCGGAACCCATTATTTGCTCTTCAACAGGCCCAATCCCCGCATCCACGTTTCACATGCGGCGGGCCAATTGCGGGCCTCGGGCAGCTTCGGCGATAGGCCGCTGCCGTGTTTCCCTTGCCGGTAAATGTGCAACTCGGCCGGCACTCCGGCACGCCGCAGAGCAAGGTAATAATCTACACTGTTCTCCGGCGGCACCAAAGTGTCTTCGTCGGTGTGGAACAAAAATGTCGGCGGCGTTTCCGGCGTGACCTGCTTCTCGCTCGAGAGACTCCGAACCAATTCGGGATCGGCCGACTTGCCAAGCAGGTTCACCTGAGAGCCGCGGTGCATGTGCGGCTTGCCGAACACAATCACCGGATAACAAAGAATGGCGAAGTCGGGCCGGCAACTCAGCCGGTCGATCGGGTCGGCGGCCGACGGATCGCCGGCGTCGAAGTGCGTGGCCGCGGTCGAGGCCAAATGTCCGCCCGCCGAAAATCCCATCACGCCGACCCGTTTCGGATCGACGCGCCACGGTTCTGCGCGGGACCGGACGGTGCGTATTGCGCGCTGAACGTCTTGCATCGGCGCCGGATGGCCGTAGCCCTTGCGACGGTGGCGATAGTCGAGCACGAAGCAGGCAACCCCGAACGAGTTGAACCACTTAGCTACCTGTGCGCCCTCGTGGTCCATTGCGACGCCCGCATAGCCGCCGCCGGGACACACAACCACCGCCGCCCCATTGGCCTTTTCGGCGTCGGGCAGATAGATCGTCAGCGTCGGCTTGTCTTTCGGCGCGTCGCCCAACGCCCCCGGCGCTCCGTTGGGCCAAACGGGTTCGACCGTCGGTTCAGCCGCCTGTAACGACGCCGCGGTTGCCAGTAAAACGATCAGCAACAAGGTTTTCACAAAAGTATGCATAGTTCTGAGGGGTTAAGGGAATATGGAACTCATTCGAATAGCAGCCTCCGGCACGGCGGCTATCGACTGCCAAGTAAATCGTGTC
>CAYMQL010000288.1:0-4357 GCA_964392255.1 uncultured Planctomycetaceae bacterium
CCTGGGTGCTGCACGCGGTCATGTAATAGCCCATGCCCTTCACATCGACGATGCACACCCGGCACGACCCGGCCAGGCTCAGGTCGGGATGGTAGCAGAGCCGGGGAATACGAATCCCCAATAGCTCGGCCGCCTCCATAATCGTCGTGCCCGCCTCGACCGAAAGCGGCACGTCGTCAATCGTCAGGGATATTTTCTTGTGTTTGGCCATTTAGGAACCGATCGTCAGTAGCGTCTTGCGGGACAGTTTTCTTTCTAATTCGGCGACAATCGACTGCAACTCGACTCGCGGACTCATCTGCAATCCAAGACAGGCAGCAAGCCCCTCTGCATCTGTGCTGTACCGATTCGCCAAGTGTAATCGATGTCCATGAACGTCATCCGCCAACTGATAGGTATGGATTTGCAACGGGTTGCCAATACAGGGCGATCCCAATCGCTCCAGATTGAACTGGCGTGACATGTAGGCGAACAGACACTCTTGGATTACCAAGACCAGATGTTTGTTGAGATGCTCGAAGGTTTCGATCTTATGGTGCAATTGCACTAAGATCGTCTTGGCCGTCATCTTCCAATTCACCCCGAAGGGTTTTCTCGAATTCACGTCCCGCGACGACACTCGGAAGCCCTTTTCCTTCAAAAGACGCTGTCTTGTTGGCCAAATAGTGCCTGTCGAATCGAGGGTCTGAAGCTCAACGCCGACGAAATCTTTAACTTTGCCGTGCAGGACAGATGCCAGAAAGTAATCAACGCTTCCTCCAGGAATGGAGACCTCGGGGATAAGATGCAACTCATTCCCCGGTTGATGCAAAGTCAGCAGTTGCAGGCAGTCGGTAAAAACTTGCCGTCGTTCCAGAAAACGATAGGGGCAAATCAGAATACGTTTGTCTTCGCGCCCATACCGAACAGAGCATGCGCCAATAGATATGTCTGGACGGCTTTTTCTGACCTTCAAGCACTTGCGATCAAGAAAAGGGCATCGCTGTTTGCTGACAGCCGTTTGCCATCGCTTCACTGAAGCTTCTGTTGTTGGCAGACCGAACAACTCAAGGATGGAATTGCCGCTCATAATAACAGCCTGCATCGTTTCTTCGCGATTTCCAGATACTCCGTAGAGATATCGATCCCCAGTGACTTTCTGCCGAGACAGAATGCCGCCAACATGGCTGTGCCCGTACCGCAGAACGGATCCAACACCACTCCGCCCTTAGGACATGTGGCCAGGATTGGAAGCTTGCAGAGATCTTCAGGGAAGGGTGCAAAATGGGATTTGCGCCCTTGGGAGTCCTCCGGGATGATATCCCATACGTCACGCGGCTTGCTGCCTTTAGGATGATAGCGCAGAAAGAAAAAACCCTTCTCCTTCAGTTCTCTCGCTCTTCCCGATACGGCAGCCGAATCGGAGTGCGTCGTTCTCTGTTGGCCACGGATAATCATGCGAAAATCAGCAAGCGTGCCATCTCGGAGTCGTTTCAACATCTCCTCCAGCGATCTCATTGCGGCAGCCTTCTCTGCGTCGCTGAGCGCCGTGGACAACTCGATTTGTCGCTGGTATCGCACACCCCTGACACCCGTTGCGGAAACAACGGCGCCGTTGACGACTCGGCTGCGATGCGGGGTTGCGCGAATATCGTCAACATTGTAGAAATACCCCCGTGGTTGCTTGACAAAGTGAAATAGGTATTCGTGAGTATTGCGCAATTTGTCGCCTGAGTTATCCGGACCTCCTTTGACTTTGTTCCAGATCACATCGTTTCGTAAAATCCAACCCTGACTGTCCATCAGCACCAGCGCAACACGCCATGGAATCCCCAATAGCCGCTTCTTCTCGTAAGTGTCGCCGAGATTCAACCAAAACGATCCTGTTGGCTTCAGCACACGGCGCACTTCGTTAAATACCGTTGCAAGATTTACGACATAGTCTTCCCATGCGGCTTCCAGCCCAATGCCTTCTTCTGCATACTTGCGCTGCCCCCAATAAGGCGGGCTCGTGATACAACAGTCAATGCAGGCATCTGGCATGTTGCGAAGCACTTCCAAACAGTCTTCCGCCACAAACAACGGATGGATTGATTTGCACTTGACGTAACTCTCGATATCAACCGCGCGAGCAACGATACTCATAGAGATAACGTTTCTGCTAGAGAAATTGCCTGCGAATACCTACATAGACAGCTTTTCATAACCTCTTCACCGCTTCGAACCGGCACACTTCGAAACACCGCCCGCATTTGATGCAACGCGATTGGTCGATCTCGTGCGGTTCTTTGCGGGCGCCGGCGATGCACGCGACCGGGCAATTCCGCGCGCAGACCGTGCAGCCGACGCACTTTTCGGGGTCGATCTCGTAACGCACCAGGGCCTTGCACTTGTGCGCCGGGCAGCGGCGCTCGGTCACATGGGCAAGATACTCCTCGTGGAAATGCTCGAGCGTGCTCAACACCGGATTGGCCGCCGCGCGACCCAGGCCGCAAAGCGACGCCCGCTTCATCAGCAGCCCCAGCCGTTTCAACTTGTCAAGGTCTTCCAGCGTGCCGTTGCCGGCGGTGATGCGTTCGAGGATTTCGAGCATCCGGGTAGTGCCCTCGCGGCAGGGCGTACACTTGCCGCACGACTCGTCCTGCGAGAAGGTCATGAAGAACTTGGCGATGTCGACCATGCAGTCGTCTTCGTCGAGAACGATCATGCCGCCGCTGCCCATGATCGAGCCGGCCTTGGTGAGCGTGTCGTAATCGACGGCCAGGTCGATCCACTTGGCGGGGATGCAGCCGCCGGCGGGCCCGCCCGTCTGAATCGCCTTCAGTAGTTTATCGCCGGCCACGCCGCCGCCAATGTCATAGACGATCGTGCGGAGCGAGGCGCCCATCGGCACTTCGACCAGGCCGGTGTGCTTGATCTTTCCGGCCAGTGCAAAGACCTTGGTGCCGCCGCTTTTTTCGGTGCCCATGCGCGAGAACCACTCGGCGCCGTAGTTGATCACGGCCGTAACGTTGGCGAACGTCTCGACGTTGTTGATCACCGTGGGCTTGCCCCAGAGTCCGCTTTCGGTCGGATACGGCGGTCGGACGCGGGGCTGGCCGCGCTGGCCCTCGATCGAATGGATCAGAGCCGTCTCTTCGCCGCAGACGAACGCCCCGGCGCCCAGGCGAATTTCCAGATCGAAATCGAAGCCGGAGCCCAAAATATTTTTGCCCAACAGGCCCCACTCGCGGCATTGATCGATCGCCCGCTGGATGCGCTGAATGGCCATCGGGTATTCGGCCCGGACGTAGAAGAAGCCCCGATGGGCGCCGATGGCGAATCCGCCGATGATCATGCCCTCGACCACGTTAAACGGATCGCTCTCCAACATGCTGCGATCCATGAACGCGCCGGGGTCGCCCTCGTCGGCGTTGCAGATGATGTAGCGGACCGGATCGGCCGCCTCGGCGCCCATTTTCCATTTCTGGCCGGTCGGGTATCCGCCGCCGCCGCGACCTCGGAGCTTCGACTTGGTGATCTCGGCAACCACCCATTGCGGATCGTTCTTCTCAAGCACCGTGGCCAGGGCCCGAAATCCGCTGTAGTGGAAGTATTCCTCGATGCTGTCGGGGTCGATCACGCCGTTGTGGCGCAGGGCGACGCGGCTCTGCCGATTGAAAAACGCCACATCGCCGTAAAGCTCCAAAAACTTGCGTCCGACCGTCTTGCCGGGCACCATCAGGCGTTCGACCACGCGGCCGCCGGCCAAGTGCTGGCGGATGATCTCGTCCAGGTCGGCCTCGTCTTTGATGCGATAGAGCACCTTGTCGGGCCGCACCAGCAGATGGGAGTATTTGCCGGCGTCGGCCGAACTGCACGCCCCAAAACAGCTTGCCCGGGTCACGCAGACCTGTTCGGAGGAGAGTCCGGCCGCTTTGAGTTTTTCGGCCAGCATTTCGTCGCACGGCCGGGGGCCGTGCCATCCGCAGCGGACGCTGCCGCAGATGAGAATTTCATAAGGGGCGAGCTTTTCGGCCGGTCCGTCCAACACATGCTCGAGCACCGGCTGGCCTTGCTGGATGTGCTGCGTGAAAATCGTATGGACCAGCCCCCGGTCGACCCGCTCGTACTTGACCGGCATCTGCCCCGGCACAAACACGCCGACGATCGGCTCGCGGCTGCAACGGCCGGTGCAGCCGGTCTGGTGCAGCACGATGTCCTGCCGCCCCGAGGCCGCGATGTGTTTGCGAAACTCGTCGACCACTTGATCGCTGCCGGCGGCGTGTTCACAAGTGGCCGACCCGACCTGAATGCGGATCGGTTCGCCGTTGGTCCGCTGCCGCATCGCAGCTTCAGCCTTCTTGGCCAGAGAATCGAACAGTTGATCAATTCTAGC
>CAYMQL010000289.1:0-4311 GCA_964392255.1 uncultured Planctomycetaceae bacterium
TTCAACTACCAATCCGTCTCCCATCTTCGCGCCGAGGCCCGCGAAAAGCTCGCCGTGCACTACGCCCGTGTGCCCCGCTGGGTGGCGGGAATCCACATTGGCTTTGCCAACTGGCTTGCAGATTATCATCCGATCCGACACACGATTGCAGTCCATCTGACCCCAAGCATCTCCCTTCCAACGCATGATGGCCGGCGATGCTGGGGTTCCTTTCATCCAAGAGGTCCGACCATCACGCTAGCTTGCGGACGCCCGAGAATCGACGGTCGGCTGCCCGATCGAGGGCTACAGACTGCGTTTCTCCTCGGGAACTTCGCCCATGAGTTCGTCCATTACGAGCAGTGGCGAGACGACAAGGCGATGAATCACCGGGGCCTTGAGAACCGCGTGGACTGCCTGCTCCGGCGGTTTCACAACCACATCAGCAAAGCAAATGCCTCGCATGTATGAGCCACCAGCCGGCAAGAATGGCTGGACCGACTGGCAGAGGCCCGTGATGCGCGGCTACCGTCTGGGCTGCTGCGATTGCGGCTTGGTCCACGACATCGACTTCCGCGTTGTGAAGATCGTGAAGCGGCACCGCAACGGCGTGAAAGAAGGCGAAGTTCTTCCATCCAGAGACTACCAGGTCGAATTCCGTGTCCGGCGCAATGAGCGAAGCACCGGACAGATTCGACGCCACAAGAGGAAACCATGAAATACTTGATTGCCGTGTTGCTTCTGGCGATGACGCCAAACGAACAGCTTCTTGAAACCGGCCGCGATCTCCAGGTCCGGTCGATTATGACCGGCCAGGTGCATCCGGTCCTCCAGGCCGAGGCCGAGGCCCACGCCGCCAACCAGGCCCAGATTCACCGGCAGGGGCATTTTTGGTGGGAGCAATTGCGCTACCCTCGGATGCGGCCTCAGATTCCCGAGTGCCACACCTTCGCAGAGGTCGTGAACGAAAGCTGGCCCGGCCAGAGCCAAGAGGCCGCTGCCAGGGAGATGTACCGATCCTGGAAGCTGTCACCCGGCCACTGGTCGGCCGTCAACGGCCGTTGTCGGTACTATGGCTACGCGATGGTTCGTGGGAGCAACGGAATCTGGTACGCCTGCGGGATTTTCGCTGAATGAATTGTGAACGCTGCCAAGGGTTGGCGACCGGGCACAGCCACTACTGGGCAGGTAAACACTGTGTTCATCGGTGAGAACCACACGACCGCCGATCTGCTAAATTTGTTGGGAAGCATGTAGCCGATGAACGCCGTCACGCAGAAACTCTATGACCAGTGCCTCGAAATGACCGGCAATGACCGCACTGCCGCAGCGCAACTTGTGCTGGCCGACGCCCTGCAAAATGGCCGGAAGTCCTCGTTTCTGGACGCGCCCTTGACGCTGCCGGAAGTTGCCTCGCATCTGCGGGTGCGCCGCGAAAAAGTCCTCCACTGGATCAGAAGCGGCGAACTGCGGGGCTACAACGTCGCCGCCAGGCAGGAGGGCAAGCGACCGAAGTACCGCATCGACCCGGAGGAGCTACGGCGATTCGCCGAACGCCGCCAAGTCACCCCACCCGCGCCTGCTGGGCGACCCGCTCGCCCTCGTCAGGCCCCGCAATTCTCGAAGCCGGTCCTGGATACAGCCAGTGCCGAGTGTGGTCGGCGACGGCCCGGAGGCGCTCGTCGCTGACGGCCAGTTGGTTATAGACGCCCAGCATGTCATCGGCCCGTTGCTGGTGGCCAGAAATGGTCCGCATGGCGTCCCGGTCGTTGACCTGTAGGCCGATGCTGATGCACGTTCTCCTCAGATCATAAAAATCGGCCTCGCTGCGGGACACGCCCGCCTTGTCGCAGAGCTTCTCGAATTCGTAGCCGATGGCGCAGGGGCGGAAAGGCTGGCCATATTTCGTCAAGAATACAATATCCTTGTGGGCCGAATCGTGTGGCGTCTTGCGGGCCTTGAGGACCGCCCGCAAGGCGGCGACCGTTTCCGGCCAGAGGGGGCAACGGCGCTCCACTCCCGTCTTGGGCCGGGGAAAGTCAATCCAACCCTTTTCCAAATCGACCACCAACCGGGTGAGTTTGGCACAATCGGTGTTGCCGAAGCCGCAGTTGATCCCCAAGAGGATCATTGCCTTTAGCTTCTCTCCTGCCCCATGCTTTTCTTCAGCAGCCCGCAATATCGTTCGGAGCGGTTTCGCGCCAATCATCCGCTGGCCCTGCTCTTTCCGCTGCCGATCTAGGGCCTTCCGCGACGGAGCCTTCATCGCTGGGCCGAACTGGGGCAACTTTTCGAGATAATTCATGCTGGTCGGCCCAGGTCCGGCCCAATAAAAGAAAGTCTTGGCGCGGGTTAGATCACCCCTCAAGGATTCCAGACTTTTGTGGGTCTTTTGGAGCGTAGCGCGGTACTTGAGAAAGTCATTGGGGCCAAGCGACTCGACTGGCGTATCGGCCCCGAAAACCTTAATCATCCGATTTCCGTGCCGTTCATAATCCTTCCAACTTGTTGCCTCCATTTCCCCAGCCTCGACCTTGAGTTTGCGATCCTGCAAGAAGCCCCAAACCATCTGCTGGACTGTCAGCGCCCCGGCCTGCCGGGGTTTTGGTTTTCGACCGGCTTCCAAGTCGGCCTTCTGGTAGAGGTAGTTTTCTAGGGCGGCGTGATGGTCGGCCCAGGGGCCGAAGTAGTGTTCCCGGCCGCGAATCGTCTTGGCCCACTGGCCGTTGGCATGAGCATAAAGCGGGTAGCTGGGGTATGGTTTCTTCGGACGGCCGTTGGCGACGGCGACCGGCTTCTCGACTGGGGCGTCGGCTTCATGCCCGTCATTCTCGGCCAGGTAGCGGGCAAGGGCGGCGTCGGGATCGTCCCAGGGTCCGAAGTAAGAGAGCTTCCCTTTGATCTTCTTGGCCCAGCGTCCCGTGGCATGTGGGAAGAGTGGAAAATCGGGGGAGGGCTTTTCAGGCCGCTGGGATTTAGTAGAATGATGCTTCGTGCTTATTGGCTTGGACATTGGGATTGGCTCCTGACATGGTACTAGTTTCGACATAGGTTGCGAAGGGAATCAACATGCTTGGCTGTCGAGATGCGCTACGGGTGTCAGAGCAGGTGTCAAAAACGGGTGTCAACCGTCGTATCGACCGTCGTTGTCTGACACCCGTGTTTCAAGCATACAGTGCCGTTTGCAGAAAGTCAAGCCAGAGCACGACTTACAAATACCGGGCGCATAGCTCAGTTGGTTAGAGCGCGTCCCTGATAAGGACGAGGTCTGCAGTTCGAGTCTGCGTGCGCCCACCTGATCGTTTGTACACTCTCGCAACCCCTGGAAATACTCGGAAAATCCAGGGGTTGCTGTGTTTTCTTGCGGGCCGTTGCCTGCGGTTTCATGCGTTTGCTGCACCGGATTCTGCACCGCCTCTTGGACCGCCTGATTGAAATGCTCATCCGTCACTTGCAAGTAGTGCTTCGCCGCCACGGCCGCGCTGTTGCCGATCCACTGGCAGACGACGTGCATGGGGTAGGTTTCGGCCAACTCGGTCTGCCGGGTGGATCGTAGGTTTTGGAACAGCTTGGGCCAGGGCTGCAAACCAGCCTTGCGGATTATTCGCTCCAGTTGCGTCCGAAGATTCGCGTTTCGGTCCCGATACCGAGTGATTACGAGTTCGGTCCCCGGCTCGGCTTGCTCCCACACTTGCTCCAGGTACGGGCGCAGCTCGGGGAAAATCGGAATCTGCCGAGACGCGCCGCCGGGGTGGTGTTCCGTCTTTGGCGAGTGTACGGTGATTCGCCCCCGCTCCCAATCCACGTCGCCCCAGCGTAATCCAAGGTGTTCGCTCGGGCACCGCAGCCCACCGAACCGGCTCAGAGCGAACAGCAGCCGCCATTGAGCGTCGGGGCAGGCGTCTAGGACCTTTTGGGCCTCTTCGCGAGTAATGAAGTAGTACCGCTTGTCGTTGCGCCGCACTGCCGCCACAAGGTCCGCAAAGGGATTGTCCACGATCAGCCGCCGCCGCGCCGCCGCCTTGAAAAACTGCTTGGCGATTCCGCACCGCCGCCGCACCGTGTTGTCGGCCAGTTTTTCGTGGTCCAACAGCCACAGCCGCCAATCATCGGCGTTACCGACTGTGATTTCTTGGAGGGGCTTTTCCGCTCCGAAGTACTCCACCAAACACCGTCGGGTGTGTCCGTATGCGATTGCTGTTGACCCCTTCCAATCGCCACGGCCGCCAACGTAGGAACCCAGAAACGCCTCCAGCGTAGCCCGCTGCCGTTTTGGAATCAGCCCGACCGCCGCCAGCTTGTCGGCCAGTTGCATATCGAGGTTTGCCACCC
>CAYMQL010000290.1:0-4295 GCA_964392255.1 uncultured Planctomycetaceae bacterium
TATGCGTGGATTGGCGGTTTCGTTCCGGGGGCTGTTAGCCCCCGGCTATCTTGATACGACATTACAATCCTGAAACTCAATAAACAGAATTCACCGACGGAAGTTTTCCACGTACGACAAGAAACGCCGGCCCAGCGGCATTGCTCCCCATCTTGCGCTGCAGAATCAGCTTACCGCCAGCATTTCGGCCATCTCGATCGGGCCGTTCAGGCTGTCGGCGAGCTTGCCGAGGGCTTCAGTTTCGATCTGGCGGACCCGCTCGCGGGTCAGGCCGAGGGCCTCGCCGATTTCTTTCAGCGTGCAAGGTTCGTGATCTTCGAGGCCGAACCGCATCCGCAGCACCGTGGCCTCGCGCGGGTCCATCGTCTCCAACTGACGCATCACATGCGTCAGGTTGTCGGTTTCGACCATCTCTTCGTCGGGGGCGCGGGCCCGTTCGTCCATCACCATTTCGCCCAACGACCAGCCGGCCTCGGACTGATCGGTCTGCGGCGTGAGGTTGTAGATGCGGATGGCTTTTTTGATGATCGGCAGTTTTTTACGCGGCAGCCCGAGTACGCGGGCGATTTCTTCGGGCGTGGGCGTGCGGCCAAGCTCTTCGGCAAGTCGGCTGCTCGCCCGGCGCCATTTCGAGAGCAACTCGACCATGTAGGCCGGAATGCGGATCGTTTTGGCCGTGTTGATCAACGCCCGTTTGATCGACTGCTTGATCCAGTAGCTGGCATAGGTCGAAAAACGGGTGCCGATGGCCGGATCGAAACCCTCGACGGCGCGAAGCAACCCGAGGTTGCCCTCCTCGATCAAGTCTTGCAGACTGAGACCCTTGCCGGTATATCCGCGGGCAATGTTGACCACCAGGCGCAGATTGGCGCGGACCATCCGGTCGCGGGCCTGGGCGTCGCCGACGCCGATGGCCACGGCCAATTGATGTTCGTCTTCAGCCGAGAGCAGCGATGTTTCGTTGATCTCGCGGAGATAGGTCTCCAGCGGAGATTGCACGGATGCGGTTGGCCGGCGGCGGATCGTCTTGGTCATCGCGGTCGATACCCTAAGCGGGAAAGTTGCATAGCGGCCCCAGACCACTATCGACGCAGGCTGGGCAATTTCTACAGCCGGGCGGCAACGCGACGAACTAGGACGAATGTAACCGTGGTTCGGCCCGTAACGGTAAGAACGAACCGACCGGCTGGAGCGGCAATGCAATTTCCGCTCCAGGATCGACAAGCCATTTCCGGCTTGCGATATTCCGGCGGCTCGACGGTTTCTGACGGCTATTCCGATTCAGCCGACGGTTGGGATGTTGTCGGGTGCTTGAACAACGGGCCGCTGCTGTCGCCGACGCCGCCCTTCAGGTCGGCGAGGTCGATCGAAGGCGACGCGGGGCGATCGGTCTGTCCGGTTTCGGCCTGAACCTCTTCGGCCCACTCGACCCGCTTGCGCGACAGGCCGATCTTGCGCTCGTCGGCGTCGACCCGAAGAACCTTCACCTCGATCACTTCACCGACCTTGACCACGTCCTCGGGATTTTCGACTTTGTGGTCGGCCAGTTCGGAGATGTGCAACAGCCCTTCGAGGCCGTTTTCCAGTCCGACGAAAACGCCAAAGTTGGTGATCTTGGTCACCGGGCCTTTGACGATCTGGCCCGGCTGATACTTGGCGGGGATGTCGGTCGCCCAGGGATCGTCGGCCATTTGCTTCAGACCCAGGGCGATGCGGCGGCGGTCCTGATCGACCGAAAGCACGCGGCATTCGAGCTCCTGGCCCTTTTCGACCATCTCGTTCGGATGGCTGATTTTTCGGGTCCACGACATGTCGCTGACGTGCAGCAGGCCGTCGATGCCTTCCTCGATCTCGATGAAGGCGCCGTAGTTAGTCAGATTGCGAACCGTGCCTTTGACGATGCTGTCGATCGGATAGCGTTGGGCGACCAAGTCCCAGGGGTTGTCCTGGGTTTGCTTCATCCCGAGCGAGATTTCCTGCTTCTCTTTGCTGATGCCGAGCACGACGACCTCGATTTCGTCGTCGACTTGGACCAGTTCGCTGGGGTGGCTGATCCGCCGGGTCCAGGACATTTCGCTGATGTGGACCAGACCCTCGATGCCCTCTTCGAGCTTCACAAACGCGCCGTAGCTCATCACGTTGACCACGGTGCCCTTGATGCGCGAGCCGACGGGGTACTTCTCCTCGACCGATTCCCACGGGCTGGCGGTGCGCTGCTTCAGCCCCAGGGCGATCTTCTCTTTTTCGTGGTCGATGTGCAGAACCTGCACCTCGATTTCCTGGTCGATCGAGACCATTTCGCTGGGATGGTTGATGCGTCCCCAGCTCATGTCGGTGATGTGCAGCAGGCCGTCGATGCCGCCAAGGTCGACGAACGCGCCGAACTCGGCGATGTTCTTGACGATGCCCTTGCGGCGCTGGCCGACTTCGAGCTCGGCCAGCAATTGGGCCTTCTTTTCGGCCCGCTCGGCCTCGATCAACGCGCGACGGCTGACGACGATGTTGCGCCGCGCTTCGTCGATCTTCAGCACGAGGCACTGAATGGTGCGGCCGATGTAGTCGCCGATGTCGGCCGGGCGGCGGACGTCGACCTGGCTGGCGGGCAGGAACACGTTGACCCCGATGTCGACCAGCAAGCCGCCCTTGATCTTGCGCGTGGCCACGCCGGTGACGACGTCGCCCTCGTGAACGGTTTCCATGACCTTCAGCCAGGCCTCGATCTTCTCGGCCTTGCGCTTGCTGAGGGTGATCATACCGCGGGAGTCGTCGACCAGTCCGTGGATGTCTTCCACGTCTTCAATGAGGACTTTGACCTTGGTGCCGGGCTCGGGCAGCGATTCGCCTTCTTCCCATTCGTTGCGGAAGATGATGCCTTCGCTCTTGTAGCCCACGTCGACCAGGACAACGTCGCCCTCGACGCGCAGCACGCGGCCCTCGACGATTTTATTCAGTTCCATCTCCTGGGTCGTCCAGGCGATTTCTTCGGCGGGCACGCCTTCGAGCGCGGCGTCCAACTCCAACTGCCATTCTTCTTCGCTAAGATCGAGCCCTCGGATCAGGTTGCGGTTGACCATAAAAACACTCATCACACCCACGCGCCAGCCCCGTTCGTCCGGCCTCCCGCCATCGGAAGACTCACCGCGGACCATCAGGGAATCCGTCAATATACCCGGAGTGCGGCCGATCGACAATGGTAGCTTTCGATCCCACTCCCCAGTGGTATTGTGCCAACATGGGGGCTTTGGTATTGAGGCGTTTTGGCGGGGGGGCGTCGCCGGCCCGTCCGATGGCATCTTTCACGGAGAATCACGTTGGTGAAGGTCGATTTTTTTGTGCCCGGCTTCAGCAAGTGCGGCACCACCACGCTCTGCACCCTTCTGGGCGAACACCCTAAAATCTTCATTCCCGAAGAGAAGGAGCCCAACTATTTCGCTCACGCCTACGATCGCCATAGTTGGGATTGGTACGAAAACTTTTTCAAGCCGGCCCGGCCGGGGCAACTCTTGGGCGACGGAAGCACGTTCTATTCGACCGACGAACAGGCCGAGAACGCTTGCTCGCGCATTTTGGAACGCTATCCCGAAGCGAAGTTCATTTTCATCGGCCGCGACCCGATCAAACGGATCGAGTCGAGCTATCGCGAGTTCCATCATAGCGGGCGGTGTTATGGTGTGAACGCCCCCTATTCGATCGCCGGAGCGTTGCAGCAGTTTCCCAACATGGTTGCCGACAGCATGTACTGGAAGCTGCTCTGCGTCTATCGGCGGCGCGTGCCCGACGAACGCATTTTGGCGCTTTGCATGGAAGATTTACGCAAAGACCCGGCCTCGCAACTAAAGCGATGCTTCGAGTTTTTGGGCGTCGACCCGTCGGTGCGCATTGAACGCCTCGACCGAAAACTGAATCCGGCCGAGGCCAAGTTGTACGACACGCGGCTGTTGCGATTCTTGCGCACGCATCCCCGGCGGCGGCCGATCTGGCCGAGGCTGCCGCAAAAATGGGCGGTTTGGATCGAAGGCAGTCTCGGACTTCGCAAGCCGTTCACCGGGCCCGCGCCGTGGGATCCCGACACGAGGGCTTGGTTCGTCGAGCTGGTCCGGGACGAAGCCCGACGGTATCTGGACTACTGCGGGAAACCGCAAGATTACTGGAAGCTCTAAAAAACGTCGGCCGGCGTGGCAATCGAGCCGATTGCGGTATTTTCTGTTGTCGCTCTGTAGTTTCTGTTGCAGAAAGCTCGAAATCCGTAGGGTGCGTGCTTGCACGCACCTGATTTCACGGCAAATCCATATTGG
>CAYMQL010000291.1:0-3433 GCA_964392255.1 uncultured Planctomycetaceae bacterium
GCCTCCCGTAATCAACGGCAACTCGCGTGGATCGCGGTTGTGGACGTCGGCGGGACAAACGCCCGCCATGACGGAATCGGCGGCCGGCGGATCAAAATAGGCAGCAATGTGTTCGGCCTCGTGCATCGTCACATTGGGCAACACGGCCGCGACGTCGTTCTGACCGAGTCCGACGCAGAGCATGCGCCCGCCCCCGCTGAGCCAGTCGTTCAGCTTCGAGGCATGGGCGGAAATGACGCTACGGCCGCCGGGACCGACGATCAGCGTTTGATCGTCGCCGGGGACGCCGCCTTCGTAGGAAGCTGCGGAGATGCCCGCCTGGTTCAAGTGGGCCAATCCGGCCGGGTCGCCGGCATAGAGGGCGCCGCGCCGGGCCGCAGGTTTCCAGTCGGATACGTATTGAAGCACGTTGCAGGCCAATCGCCGGGCCGCGGGTTCCTCTTCGGTTCGGCCGGTCACGTCCATCTGGCAGAACAGGACCATGCCCTTGCCCTCGCGGTATTCCATCAACGGGCTGTACTGAAGGCTGAAGCCGCCGTCGATAAGCGGCAGAAAATCGCCGCGGGCCGGCTTCTCGATCAGCACGCTGGCCACGTTGCCGCGATTGCCGCATCGCCAAAGCCGCGTAACCGGAATGCCGCACCATTGGATCACCGGCGCGCCGTTGAACACCTTTTCGTTCGTCTCGTACTTCAAGCGTGGTGGAAGAACGGTTGCTTGGCCGCGCCAGTCGCAGAGATTATCCCCCGTAAGGCCGGCCAACGCCGGATGGTCGGGCAGACGCGGGAAAACTCGACGCAAACCGTATTCCACCACGCGAAAGCCGAACCGCTTTTCCAGCACGTCGGACGCCTGCTCGAAGACGAGCACCTTCAGGCCGTCGCGCACGCGCCGAACGTCGGGGCACGGTCCGCCGGGCGTCAAAGCGGCCTTGCCGATGACAAGGATGTCGAACGGCGAAAGATCGTCGCCGGCCTGAACGGTCTGGGGCGACAGGCCCAGATCGCGCAGCAGTCCCGTCGTTTCGCCCTTCGGATCAAAGGCGGCGATTCGCGCGGTTTTCGTTGTTTCGGGCGGCGGCGCCAGCACATGGATCGCGAACGAATCTTTCTGGACCTCGCCCGTGTCGAATCGGGCGGTCATGCGAATCGAATAACTGCCCGGCGCGGCGTTCGAGGGAATATGAAGCCGCAAAGGCAATCGCCGTTGATCGCCCGTGGCGATGCGAACCTCGGCGGTTTCGGCCACAGGTCGGGCCAGGTCCGACTCCGCCTCGCAGCGGCATGTAACCGACTGACGCGAGTTGTTGATGACGATCATTTGTTTTTCGACCGTTTCGCCGGGCAAGAAGTTGCGTTCTCGCTCGGTGAATGCGGCAGGCTTTCCGCCAAGATAGGCCAGCAGCGGCCGATTGTTGCGGATAATCGCTTCGGCGGCGGGCGTTGGAATCCAATCCGAAGCCTCATAGCCTGTGTCGAAGTGATTGCGGCGGTCGCGAAAGTAATCGGGGTTGAATCCCGGACGTTGCAGCCGATCCCAATCGACCGGCAAACGCTTGCGGGTGCGATCGACGCCGGGACGCAGCCTCCAATAATGTGCCCAATCCCAGGGACTGATGGCCGAAACGCCCCAGGTGCGAAAGGCGCGAAATTCAGCGGCGATGTACTCTGCATAAATCGGATAGCGCTCGTCGAAATCGCGCGAACCGAGCGGATGCGGATAGTCGAATTGCGACCAGCCGTCCTGCGTGCGAAATCGCTCGGTTTCGACGCGGAGGTTTTCTTTTTCAGCTTCGCTGATTTGGAAGGCGCGGTCGCCGATCGATTGGGCGTTCCACTCGGCCAGGCAGAATTCCCACGGGACGATCGCGCCGCCAAATTCGCGACGACCCTTGTACCAGCCGCGATACATGGCCCAATCCCAAGAGAACGGGGCGGCAAACTCGCAGGTGAAAACCGGCTTGACGCCTTTGGTCGCCCAGTGTTCGAACCAGTCGCACATCTCTTGCACCGGAATCCAATTCGGATAGAAGTTCGACGTGTGCATCGAGCCGAGATTGCCCGACGAATGGTGATAAACCACGCGCGTCGGATCGAAGCTCTTGATGATCGCTTCGGCGCGTAGAGCCCGCTGAACGCCCCGAATCTGCCAATCGGTCTTGCGCGGATCGTTCACGCCGTCGATCAGGTCGGGGTTCATGTCTTGGGTGTAGCCGGTCGAGTTGTGGCTTGTGGCGTAGAAGACGACCGCGGGATGGTTTCCGGCCGCACGCACATAGAATTGCGCATGTTGGGCGTAGCCGTTGGCGGCGTCGGCGTCCGGCGCGGTCCAATCGTATTGAGCGAAGTGCGGTTGTGAGACGGCCATCAGCATTCCTTCGTCGTCGGCGGCGCGCAGCACCTCGACCAAGCTGACGTGTGCGCCCGGCTGGCAGTGATAGTTGCCGCCGTAGACGAAATTGATGCCGATGCTTTTGAGCCGCCGCATGGTTTCGCGGGCGCTTTCGTAGTTGGCCGCGCTGGGGCCGATCTCGGCGTTGCCCAACAGCGAGGCCGAAAGATAAATCCGCGTGCCGTTCAGATAAAAGTCGCGGCCTTCGATCCAAAACTCGCGGAAGCCGAAGCGTTCGGAATACGCGGCGTCGAGCAACTTGTTGTCGGCGGCCACAAGCAAAACGGCCGCTTCGTAGACGTTCTGCGGCGTGTTCAAGTCCCAGAGTTTATCGGGCTTCCATTTTTCGGTCGCTGCCATGCAGCCGTCGCGCAGGTCGCTTCCGCGGAACGGCTTGCTCGTGAATTCCTTGACGGTCCGTCCTTGCTCGGTTATGACGGTCCGCAACGCATAGCGGGCGTCGGCGGCGAGCTCCCGCAACGCGGCCTTGATCGTGATCTCGCCGTGGCGAACCGACGTTTCAATCTTCACGTTGGCGATTTGCGGCCCTGCCGGCGCGCTGACCAGATAAACGTCGCCGCACAAGCCGCGACGCTCGACGGTACTCTTTTCTTTGATTTCGGTGTTCGTGTCCCTGAACGTGGGCATCACGTCGCGCAACGGCAACGCGGCGACCAGAAGGCTGACAAGGTGCTTGCCGCCGGGCCGGACCGCGCTGGTGATGTCGAGCTCGCCGCCCGGAAACATGACGTCGCCCGCCTTCTTGCCGTCGACATAGACGGCCGCACGCGAATTCACGTATTCCATCGCCAGAGCGATGCGGCGGCCCCGCCACGACTTCGGTACGGTGATTTCGCGTTGATACCAAGCCGCATCGACGCTTTCGAGCATCGATTTTTTCCAAGCCGGATGACCGAATAGCGATAGCGAGTTGGCCATCATGTAGTGGCGCACGCCGGGCCACGGGCCGGGCACTTTGAAGTAGCCCCAATTCTCGCCGGGTGGTTGGTCGGCGTCCGGCTCCGCCGGTTGCCATTGCCAG
>CAYMQL010000291.1:3443-4282 GCA_964392255.1 uncultured Planctomycetaceae bacterium
CGCGCGTCGGCGTCGACTCGTGGAACGCCTTGTCGACGGACCAGACCGCTTTGACGCCCTTCGGCAAACGGACGGCGGGTTGATCTTGGCAAATTGCCGCAGCGGGAACAAACAGGAAGGCAGCCAGCGCAATGCAGAGTCGGATTCGCATGGGGCGCTCCTTAGGTGGGAAAAAAGGCGAGCGCAGGCAGGTTTAACGATACCCGCAAGCTACCATGATCGCGCGAAAATGTCAACCCACCGGGCGCAGTAACAGATGATGGCAGTGCGGCGAAACATCCAAGGATGCTTCCCTGTTTAGCGGCCGACGGAACGTCGGCCCCAGCTTCAAGCCGCCGTGCCGGCGGCCGCTAAACGAACGAGATTGCCCATATGTTTACCGCAAGAATTCACTGCGCCGAGTGCAGCATAAACGCCGGCTGTTCGGACAACGGCTACCCTTTGGCCGCCGCCGTGCAGGCAAACTCGAACCGCACGGCTACCTTGTCGTCGACCGTCGCTTTCGCTTTCAGAAAGAAGGCGTCGGCCAGCCGTTCGACCAACTCCACCTCCATGACGATCCGCTCTCCGGGCCGTACCATGCGTTTGAAGCGGACGTCGTTGATGCGAGTTGCAACGGGCAACTTGTCCTCATGGCCGGCGAACCGGGCCGAAAGCAGAATCGCGCCGCACTGCATTGCCGCTTCGCAAAGCAATACGCCCGGCACCAACGGATGGCCGGGATAATGGCCGGCGAAAAACCATTCGTCGCCCGAAAACGTTTTCACGCCGACGATGCTCGCGTCGGTGCGATCGAGAATCTCGTCGACCAATAAGAATGGGTCGCGGTGTGGAATGGC
>CAYMQL010000292.1:0-4272 GCA_964392255.1 uncultured Planctomycetaceae bacterium
AGCAAAGCACTGGCATAGCCAGTGGCACCCAATCCTAAAATCAAAGGTTGACAAAATCCTAGTCGTATCTTAGCGCGCTGCTAACATCCGCCCAGTAAAAAAGCGAGGATGCTTGTGCGATTAAAAGACGGTCGGGCATGGATAACAACTGCGCGTCGGAAGCGGGCGCTGGCGGCCGCTCTTTTGTTTGCGCTGCTGTCGCTCCTTGCGGCCGGCGGCTGTTCGGGCAAAAAGAAGTTCGAGCAATGGGGCGGTTTGTCGAAAGAGGAGTGGCTGGAGCAGAAGAAAAAACGAGATCAGGAATCGGAGGCGAAGGCTGCGGCCGAGAAGAAATCCAAAGCCGTGAAACCGCGGCAGGCTTCAATTAAAAAGCCCTCCGCCGCCGCTTCGGCCAAGGAAATCACCACCCCGCCTCGAAAACCCGCGCCTTACGCGCTGCCCCGCGATTATCAGGCGTGGTCCTGGAAAGACTATCAATTTGCCAGATGGACGGGAAACGCTCGACTGATCGGGGCGATCGAACATCTGGAGCGAAGTTCGGAGGACAAGTTGGCATGTGCGGAGTTGTTGGCGGGGCTATTGGATCCGGCGTCGGACGACGGGGACGAGCTTCCGGAAAGACCCTCGCGGCCGTTGACGGCGGCAATGCTCAAAGCGATAACCTCGGCGCTGGCGGCCAACGATGCGCCGCCCGCTTGGAAGGCTCTCGAACAATTAGGCTCGGGCGGTTATCCAACTATTGACGCATCCGCCGGGCGTGCGGCGGTCGTTAAGGCGTTGCTCGACCGTCCGTCCGCCGAGGCCGACGATCTGCTGCTGAAGCTGCTCACGTCGACCGTGCCGGCGTCCCAAAGCGGCGCGGCCCGCGCTGCGGCGCGCGATCCGGTGCTGGCGTTGGTCAAAGAGCGAGCATCGTTCGATCTAAGGCGCCGGCTTGCCGAATACGTAATCGCCGACGACGCCCCCGCCGGCGTATTCGCACGTTTCTGGCCCTGCTTGGCAGATGCCCGGCCTGAAAATCTTGCCGCACAGGCGATTCTTTATCAAAGCGACCGTGTCGACAGGGCGGCCCGCGGCATTCTGGAAGATCAACTGGGCGCCGCAAGCGCCGCGGCGATGAATCGTCGGCTGGGCTTTGCGCCGCTTCGATCCGTAAAATCCGCCTTGGGCGAGGCCGCCGCTGAATCCGATCCGCAGCTTGTCGAGAAGTGGCTCTGGAACGACGCCTTCGCTGCGGCCGTCCAGCGGCAAATGTCGCTGTTCGACGGATTAGCGACCGGAAAGCGCGTGGCGCTTCTGGCAGGCTCGATTCCGCATCCAACCGTTCGCGATGCGATGGCGCGGACATTGAAAATGCGATGGGAAGAAGACCCCGGCGCGATCGACGCGATGGGGGCAACCGCGGAACCCGGCCTCTTGGTCGTCCTGAAGATGCTGCCGTTGAAGGAATCGGCGGCCCGACGCAATTCAGCCGCAGCCGCTTCAAGGGCGTCCAAAACCAGCTCGCCTACGAAGGGTCTTCAAAATGACGCAAAGAATGAAGAGCGTTGGGAGCAATTTTCGGAGAGCGTCATCCGGGCCATGTGTCGGCGATTTCGCGAGGCCGCCTCGGACGACGAATTGGACGAACCGATTGCAAAACCGCATCCCGGCGCGGAGATCGCCGCAACCTACCAGTTTGATTGGCGCGACGGACTTGCCGCGTCGGAGACCGTCGATCCTGCGATTGGGCTGCGCGTACGCTACGCCCGATACGAACAACTTTCCCGACCAATGCGAACCTTGGCCTACTACCGGCGCCAATTCTCGAACCGCCGAGAGCGCTCGACCCAAGAGGACGTCTGGATCGAATCGCTGGCCCAAGGCATGGACGGGGCGTATCGATCGGTGGACGTGCTTGTGACCAAACCTAAGGAAAGAGCCCCCAGCGCGACCGACTCGGAGCAGCGCGTAGTCGTTGAAATGATCGCGGTCGATTGCGCCGGGACTGCGGAAGGAACGGCCCGACGATGAACGATGCAATGCCCGCGCTCGATGCTATGGAAGAACTGCAACAATTAGCCGCTTGCTGCCCGGCTTGCGCCGCGGCCAATCCGCCGCAGCGTAAATTCTGCTCCCAGTGCGGCGCCCTGCTTTGGGAGCCGTGTTTGCAGTGCGGCGAGTTGTCGGCCGCCAGCGGAACCTACTGCGGATCGTGCGGGGCCAATCTGGCCGATGCGCTGGCTGCGCAGTTGGAGCGCATCGACGCCGACCTGCGCGCGGCGGCCGAGGCGGCGTCGTCCTGCCGCTTCGACGACGCGGCCGAACGGCTCCGGCCGATCGCCCAAAATGAGCATCCCCGTCTGGCCGAACGCGCCTCGCGAGCAAGACATCTGCTCCAGCAACTGGGCGTTCAGCGCAGCCAACGAAAAATTGCGGCCGAACAGGCCCGTCAAGAAGCCCTTGCCCGGTTCCACGCCTACGATTACGACGCCGCTGCACGGCTGTTGGATCAGACGCCGCCGGCGTTCCGAACCGGCGAAATCGAAGAGCTTCGGACGCAAATTGCGGCGCGGCGCGAAGAGATCGGATGTTGCGAACAAAACCTTCGAGCGGCCATTGCCGAAAAACAGCCGGCGCTGCTTCCGCCGATTATCGACCGGCTGCTCGTGCTTAAACCCGACCACAGCGACGCGCGAAAAGTCGCCGAACAGATGCAGCGGCAACTGGTCGTCGCGGCCGAGCGGCAATTGGCCCGGCATCAATACGACGAGTCGCTGCGGCTGCTCGATCTGATCGACGTGCGGGTGCGCAGTCCAAGCACGTTGGAACTTCGGCGGCGCGCGGCCGAGATGGTCTGCCTGACCCATGATCTGCGCAGCGCGCCGGTCGTCGATCCGACGCTTGCGGCGGTCGGCGGTCGGCTGCGGCAACTGGTCTCCGACGATGCAAGTTGCGTGAAACTGTGCGATGAGCTTCGCCGCCGCGTCGGCCGGCTCGAAAAATCGCCCGGTCCGACGCCGTTGCCGTGGGCGAAGCCTCCGCAACAGACGGCGCTCGGCCCTCCGGTCGACGCGCTCTGCGAACTGCGTCAAATCGCATGCGCCGACGGCGCCGACGCATCGGCGCTGTTGCAAAATCCGGGCCGGTATGCCGTGGCGTGCGGGCTGGCGCTTGCCGGCGTGCGCCAGGCGCCGCTCTGCATCAATCTTCGGCCGGCCAAACAACAAGGCGCGTTGCACCGCATTACCCGGCTCATGCGATCCGACATCACCGCGGGCCGAAAGGCGTGGGGCGTCGATCTGGGCGTAAGCGGTTTGAAGGCGGTTCGGCTGGCGTGGCAAGAACCGCATCGGGCCGTCGTCGACGCCGTTGCAATGATCGAACACGCCAAGCCGCTCAGCCAGGCCGCCAACGAAATCGAGCAGAAAGGGCTCGTCGCCGACACGCTCCGGGCGTTCCTCGAATTGCACCAGCCGAAAACCGAGCGGATTTCGGTCAGTCTGCCCGGCCGCATGGCGCTGGCACGCTATCTCGAACTTCCTCCGGTGAAAGACGCGAAAGCCCGGCGGCTGGTGCAGTTCGAATCGCCGCATCAATTTCCCGTCCCGTTGGAACGGCTCGATTGGGACTATCATTTTGTCGGCGATGCGGCCCCGTCGGGCGACGCCGCAAGCGGGGCGGACGTCGCGCGACGCCGCGTTGCGCTGCTGGTCGGCGTGCAACGGCACGCCGTCGATCGATTTCTCGAACCGTTCCGTTTGCTGGGACTCGGGATCGACGTTGTGCAGCCCGATTTCGTCGCCCTGCACAACTTTCTCGTGCATGAAATGTCCGATTCTTCGGCCGCTCGTCCGGCCGAACCGCCGGGGGCCACCGCGGCAATCGACATCGGTGCCGACGTTACGAATCTGGTGATCAGCTCGCCCCAATCGTTCTGGCACCATAGCTGCGGCGCGGCGGGACACAGCTTCACTCGGGCGTTGGTCAAAGATTTCAAGCTAAGCCTGGCGCAGGCCGAGCAACTGAAACGCCGGCCGGAATCGGCCCTGTGGCTCAGCGAGGTCTACGAATCGCTTTCGCCCGTGTTCGAAGATTTGCTGCAAGAAGTGCGCGAGGCATTGCGGGCCTACGGCGAAGCGCAGCCGGAACGCCCGGTCCGGCGCATTCTGGGACTCGGCGGCGGTTTTGCGCTGCACGGCCTTTGGCGCTATCTACGCTGCGAGCGGTAAGGGGGGGACTGTCCCAATTTTCGTGTCAGCGAAAATGGGACAGTCCCCTCAGCTCCCCCTC
>CAYMQL010000293.1:0-3358 GCA_964392255.1 uncultured Planctomycetaceae bacterium
CAAACTGGAAACGGCATTGAGTGGCACCCAATCCTAAAATCAAAGGTTGACAAAGTACTAGCCGTTCTTATTCAGAAACGATACCAAGGCTCCCATTTCCGGCTTGAGATACACGCCTTGCTCATCGGCGGGAACGTCGATCTTCACACGCACGGGAATCGCGCCTTTGGCCCGATCGGCGGTGGGCATCAGCCGCGACACGCGCCCCTCGTAGACGCGGTCGGGAAAGGCGTCGGCCCGAATCTTGCACTTCTGCCCGACGAACAGCTTGCTGATGTCGCGCTCCTGGATCGTCAAATCGACCTCGAGGTCGGCCAGATCGGCCATCTCGCACAGGCTGAAAAAGCCCTGCATGGCCACGGGATTCACCAGGCTCCCCTCCTCGGCGTTCTTTTTGAGGATCGTGCCGGAGATCGGCGCGCGGATCACACAGTTGTCCAGCCGCCACTGGGCCTTGGCCAATTCGGCGCGGGCCTGGCCCACTTGGGCCCGGGCCACGTTGATCCGCTCGATGCGCGGGCCTTCCTCGGCCAGCTTCAACGCCAGCCGCAGCCGTTCCACCCGACGATCCATCGCGTTGAACTTGCTAAGCGCCGAATCGTACTGCTCCTTCGAGATCACCTTTTTGGCCAACATCTCGGCACTGCGTTTGTAGTCGGCCTCGAGTTGCACGCGCTGGGCCTCGGCCTCGGCCAGCTCGGCCCGGGCCTGCTCGATTTCCTCCGGCCGAAAGCCCCGTTCCAACTCGCTGAGGTTGTGCTGGGCCGATTCGAGCAGGGCCTTGGCCCGATCGCGTTCGGCCCGATACTCGGTGTCCTCGATTTCGGCCAGCACCTCGCCTTTGATGACCCGCTGCGACTCGGTGATCATCAGTTTGGTCACCATGCCGCCGACCTTCGGGCTGACGAGGATTTGATGGGCCGGAATGATGTAGCCCTTCGATTCCAACGCAAAGCCGCCGGAGGAGGCCGTCGGCGCGACGGCGACCGGCGTCGTCGGGACGGGCGATTCGGTTTTTGCGGCGGCATGTTTGGTTGACGCGGGCGTTTTCTCTTCAAAAAAATGCAGATAAGCCAGCGTGCCGGTGCTGGCGGCCAACAGCAGACACAGCACCCAAAGGCCCCAAGAGGCGCCCGCACGCCCGGCCGATTCCTGCGGCAGGCGGAGCGAGCGAACGCGCCGGCTAAGCTGCTCGTCGGCCGCGTCGGGAGCAACCGCGGCAAGTCGCGGTTTCGGTTGTTCTTCAGGCAATCCCATGCCGCTTCTCCTGCAAGTACGCCGTTGCAGTCGATGCCGTGTTGGTTTATGGATGTTCCGACGACCAATGCGTCCATGCGTCGACATAACCGCGGGCGAACAGTCCCCGGAAGGTGCGCAACCCGGCGGACGCGCCCGGGATGTTTTTGGCTCCCTATCTATTTTTCGGGGGTGCGAGCCCCAAAAGCAAGCGGCGCGGTTGCCCAATTTACCGTCCCCCGGCCTTGGCGGCAATTGCAATCTCGGGGCCCCCGCTACAAAAACGCACAAATATTTAGTCCCTTCAGTAATTCAAACATCCAAAATCCGCCGTTTTAGGGCATCCGCTATTGCCGCAAGCCGCCTGCATTCCTATACTCCCGGCCGGCTGAAACCCGCAAGGAGGCTGCCATGTTTCGGCAACCATCACAAATGCTGTTCCTTGTCGTCTTTGCCATCGCGACGGCGACGACGGCCCTCGGTTCCGATGCAACGGGCGAGTATCCCGTAACGTGGCAGCGCGTCGACGACGCCCGGCCGGACGCCGCCGTTCCTGCCGAAGCCTCCGCCGACGAAGCCGAGAACGCGGTCGTTCCGGCGGCCGCATCCGTTGCCGTTTCTACGTCGACGAAAAGCACGGCGGCAAGCGCAAGCGTCGGCGGCCGGGCGCTGCCCAACGACGCCGGCCAGGTGTGGCGCGAATACGACATCAGCCCCTACACGACCCGGGTCACCGTAACAAAGCGCCCGGAGCAAGCGGTGATCGACTGGATTCTCCGCGAAACGGGCTACGAGGCCTGGCACACCGAGCCGTTGGGCCTGCTGAGCGCCGACCTGCGGCGGCTGCGCGTCTACCACACTCCGGAAATGCAAAAAGTCGTAGCCGACATCGTCGACCGCTTCGTCAGCAGCGAAGCGGCCACCTATACGTTTTCGCTCCGCGTGGCGACGCTCGACAGTCCCAACTGGCGTGCGGCGGCCCAACCGCTGTTGCGCGCGATTCCCACGCAAACGCCGGGCGCGAACGCTTGGTTGCTGCCTCAGGAAAACGCCGCCATTCTTTTGGGCCAACTGCGGCGTCGGAGCGACTATCGCGAGCACAGTTCGCCCTACCTGATGGTCAACAACGGCCAGTCGACGGTGGTTTCGGCGATGCGTGCCCGGTCGTATGTGCGCGACGTGACGCTGCGGCCCGACCTGCCCGCCGGATTCGAACCTGCGCTCGGTCAGGTCGACGAAGGATTCGGCCTGGATTTCAGCCCGCTGCTGTCGGCCGACCGCCGCATGATCGACGCCGCCATAAAATGCAACGTCGATCAAGTGGAGAAAATGCTTTCGGTGATGCTCGACGTGCCGATGCCGGCGATGCAGCGCCAACGAACGAAGATCGAAGTGCCGCAGATCACGCATTACCGCTTTCACGAGCGTTTTCGTTGGCCGATCGACCATGTGTTGCTGGTGGGCATGGGCATGGTCGCCTTGCCGATTCCGGTCGATGGGGCGCCGCTGATGCCCGGCGTGCCGCTGCCGATCGGCAATTCGCCGGCCCGGGCCGACCTGCTGGTGTTCGTCGAATGCAAGGGGCCGGGCCCTGCGGCGGCGTCATCCACCTCGGCCGAGCCGACCCCGCGCTCCGCGGCCCGCGAGGCCCGCAGCTACCGCGGCCGCTATTGACCGCGCCTCTATCCAACAGGCGTCCCGCCCCCGTGTCTCAATGCCCCCCTGTAGTGGAGACGGAGGCTGGTGCATACATGCCCTAAAGCCGCATCGGGTACAGTCATTTCTAATGGCCAAGATGGGTTAAATCCGTTACTGCGCCCGCCGCATCGATGTACTGGCATTCGCCGCAAAAGCGGGTATAATGATTTCTTCCAATGCGGCGCTCGTCGGCATCCGTAGCGGCACTGTCGGCAACACACGAGCACTCCGGGCTGGACCGCGAACCCGAAATACCGGGTCGGTCTGGATCGGGGTGTGTTTTTTTGGGCGCCGCATCGTTCGAACGTCATTCGCTGGCATCCGTGGCGGCACTACAGTGAAGGAACTCAGGAAAAGGCCCTGTCTGACCCACCGGCGGGGCAGTTTCACAACGAGGTGTTCTCATGATCGCCGATAAGACCAA